>JAZNMT010000090.1:0-3152 GCA_045579895.1 Paludibacteraceae bacterium | reverse complement strand
CGTCTCGCTATTGTAAATAGTAGAGATGGATCCAATACAGTATTCAGTCTTACTCCTGGCTTTTCATAGTTTATGCCATCTAAAAGGCTCAAGAATGCACAGCCTTTTGTGAAAATTGTTTGTAGCCAAATATTTGCATCTTGTAACATCCTTGAATCACATTCTCTTGAAGCTTCAATGGCATCAAAATAGAAATCCAACATGAGACGCATATACTGCTTGCAACTTGTAATGTTCCTAAGTCTGATTATATCTTCAATCTGCTCCATCATCAAAACGGTAACGATTCAATGCTCTACATATTTGCTAATGTGCTCTATTTTTAACAGCACAAACATCCTCTATTATAATCTCGCCACCCTTATTGGTGATTTTGATTTTGTTGGTAAACTTCCAGCCCATATCCAAAGCGGTATAGATAAACCAATCGCCATCCGCTCTTACTTCGAGCATAATGGTCTTGTCGTCTGCTCCGGGCTTGCTATCCTGCTGACTGCTTCTAAATAACCAAGTTGCGTACGCTATACCATCGGTATCATAAGGGTACGCATCTTGAAGTTTTTTGAGTAATCCCGAAGAGCAATGTTTTCGCAAGAAGTCGTAATCCTCATAGAGTTTGTTGTTATACATCTGCGTGATGAAAGACTTAATCTCATCACTCTTTGAGGTGGGCATATGCGCAGGATGCAGTCTATCTTGTGCGCTAATATCAAATAACGCCACGATGAGTAGCACAATTAAAAGGGTAAGCCGTTTCATAAATCTTCTCAAAATTACTTTATGTGAATACAAAGGTAGTGAAAAATCGCCAGCTTGTGATAAAAAGACCTTGTATTTGTAGTGATAATCAAAAAATGACACTATCTTTGTAGTGGTTATACTAAATCAAAAAATAATAAGTATGGCAACTAAAGTATATTGGCTTTCATATGATCTTGGCGTTGGTGGTGATTACGATGGATTGTACGCGTGGTTGGATGATCACAATGCAAAACCTTGCGGACAAAGTGTTGCGTTTTTTACATATTCAACAAATAGGCGTGATATTGATAGAGCTTTAGCGGAAGAATTAAATGAATCAGTGAATTTACGCCCTGGAAATAGGCTCTATATTGTTCGTGAGAAAGAGACTGAAGGGGAATCTACAATTGCAGGTACATTTATTTATGGAAAGCGAAATGCTGCACCTTGGGAAGGATTTGGCAAACAAGGCCCAACACAGGAAGATGAATGAAAAGGTTAATAATAGACTCAGGAGTATGGTATGCGGCTTTTGATCAGCGTGATGACAAATACATGTATTCAGACAAGATTCTTAATCTTATAAAAATGCATGAGTTGATAGTTCCATTTCCATCATTATATGAAACAATCAACACTAGATTGTTACGTAATAAGTATAAACAAGCCGATTATCTTTTTGAATATCTCAATGATTCTAAGAAAGTGATATTGGTATATGATGATAAATATAGGGAACAGGCATTAAAATCAGTGTCATTCAACTTAAATCAAAACAAATCATATAGTTTAGTCGATATGATTATTAGGCTTATGATGGAAGATAGTAGTCTAGGCCCTATAGCAGTTGTATCATTTAATATAGAGGATTTTATAGGGGTGAATAATGTTGAAGTAATTGATCCTCGGCAACTAGATTAATATGTACTAATATAAAATATGTATGATGGAATGGCATCCTTTTGTGTTATATAAAGGGCTATTTTTAACAAATTACTGTTTCTTACAGTTTTTATATCTTGAAACCTCCCTGATTCCTTCAATTGACGAGTTTTTGAGTGCCGGGAAATAAAGCATACAGCTCTCCCGTCGTTCCGATTTCACAAAATCAACTACGCCTTCAGTCCTTCAATCTCTCGCTGCAAAGTGTCAAGGAACTTCGCTGCGTGAGCACCGTCCATTTGGGTGTGGTGGAATTGGAACGATACGCTCAGCGTGGTCTTAAACAAGCCTCGCTTGTACTTGCCCCAAATCATAAACGGATTGTTGAAAACGCCGCTATACATACCCACAGCTCCATCTATCTCGTACTGCGCCAAGGTCGAAGTGCCGATAACCATACTCTCGGCCGAAAGGTCGTGGTCGGCACAACTCTCCACCACCTGCTTTGTAAGGCGCAGATGTCGCCTCGAACATTGTCGCCAACCTTTTGACCAACCCAATGATTTGGGGCGGATTGTAAATTGCAAAACCCTAAACCTCAAAACTACCATCTTTACTGAAAGATTATATACACACAAAATACCTTCCAGAAACAATTAAAATTTATAGTGACGATGCAAAAAGCACTGCTTTTGCATCGTTACTTCTTATTGGACTGTCGCTATACCGTCAGGTAAATAAATTCTTTGTAAGGCATAAACTATTTACGAATATCAGCGGAATAGACTACTTTATAGCTTGCTGAATATATATGGTATAATGTGGAATGAGAATGGCATCTGCATCAGTATTCACAAAGGGAGTTTGGGTATTTATATCCGCTTCTGGGAGTACAGCAAGGGCGTAGGTAACTACCCCGACTGGAGCATCATTATCTCCCGCTGCGGGTTCTGCGATGAACTGCGAGAAAACCGTTTCGAACTCCTTAAAGACCTTGTACGATTCTTTAAGGAGTATATGCCCCGCTACGGGTACAAACACCACTGCACCGAGGACGATGACTACAAGTATTACCAGACACTCAATCTCCCCTGCATCAAACGCGGCTTTATGGGCTACCATTGCAACTATGGAACCCCGCTGAAGGATGTTGATGTTTAACGGTTGAAGCAACCTTAGAATGTGAGAGACTCATTTGTCCGAAGGTATCCAAATTTTTCGGATAGTATCGGACAAATGGGTTTCTTTCTGTACTAAGATTGACAAGTGTACTCCCTCATCAGAGACATCTACAGAGCATTTGTCCGAGGGTATTAGAATTTTTCTAATTGCTTCGGACAAATGGTATCTATTCTGAAACACCAATCTATTCTGAGCATTTTTCCGAGGCTTACAAATAAATTTTGTAAAGGTCGGACAAATGGTCTCTATACCTTCTGACCGCCCCTCTTTCGCTTTACAAACGACCCAACTTCCACATTACTTACAAATCGTAAGGCAAAATACAAATTTTTCTAATTTGGAAAGGT
>JAZNMT010000089.1:0-5464 GCA_045579895.1 Paludibacteraceae bacterium | reverse complement strand
AAACATTTACTCCGTTTACCAACGCGTAGTAAGTGTGCTAACGCAACATATTGACATTGAAACAACGGTGTTGCAGGCTATGAGCTATTGCTTTTACGAGATTTTGGATAATGTCCTTACCCATTCAGGCAAAGAACTTGGTACCGTCATCACACACTACGATGCTGCCAATCACATCCTCAGTTTCTTGGTCGCAGATGATGGCATCGGTGTACAGGCATCGCTTTCAGAGAATGAGAAATACCTCAACATCTCTGAGCCAGAGGCATTGAAAATCTGTATCAAAGATGCTGTAACCGATGGAAAAGGAATGGGCTTTGGTCTGTATTCAACCTCCTTACTTGCACGCGATGCAGGTCTGCGCTTTGAGGTTCGCTCAGGAAATCACACATTGCAGGTCAATGGCGTAGAATCTACCACTGAAAGCGAGTTCTGGCAGGGTACAATCGTTTATCTACAAATCCGTACCAATAAGGAGATTAATCCTGCGGAAGTAGTGGCTAATCGTACCAATGTGGCAGCGCAATATAATGAAACATTTTTAAACGACAACGAATTAGAAGAGCTATGGTAACATTCAGTTTTAAGGAATACGGAGAAAATTTAGGTACACGCCCATTGGGTAAGCGTGTGCGTGAGGATTTGTTGCCTATGATAGAGCAAAACGATCGCGTCGTGCTTGACTTTACAGGGGTCAATGTGGTAAGTAACTCGTTTGCAGATGAGTGCATTGCCAAATTGCTACTCTCTATGTCGCTTGCCGATCTGAAGAGTCGTACCACTTTCCGTGGTCTAAACTCCATTGCCTCAGAAAGTGTACTCACCGCCCTCCAACGCCGCCATCTGACGATGGCATAAATTTGGAAATAATAGCAATGGAAGATTGAAAATGCGAATAAAATATAAATGTCACTTATTTACAAAATATTAAGTATTTTCAAATCCGAAAAGGCAGAATTCAAGGCATTAACTCCTGAAATAAAAGAGTTAATGAACTTCCGAAAAGATGTGATGTCTTTGCAGGAGGTAGATAGATACATCGCTCGCTCGGACTATGCTTATCTGCGTGATGAATATGCTAAGACATATACTTTCTTTGAAAATGCTCTCCGAGCCAAAACACTTGATTTCTATTGTGAGAACAATGCGCTTGAGCGCGAATATGTAGACAAATTCATCTTCGAGTTTGAGGATTTGTGCCTAAATAAAGAATCTTCTATCATCGCAAAGCATAACGAAAAATATATACAGTTCCATCTAAAAAAGGAGAAAGGATATCTCGATAGTATTTTGCAAAAGGTCGATCCAAAGATACGCCTAGATGACGAGCAAAGAAGAGTTGTGCTTTCCGATGAGGATTATACTCTAGTTATTGCAGGAGCTGGTGCTGGTAAAACCACAACCGTATCTGCCAAAGTAAGATATCTCATTGAGAAAAAAGGGATTAAGCCAGAAGAGATATTAGTCATCTCATTTACTAATAAAGCTGTTGGTGAACTAAGAGATAAGATAAACAGAGATCTTGGTATTCCATGTCCAGTAACGACTTTTCACAAAACAGGATATGCTATCTTACGCAGGCAAGATACAGAACGCAAAATGGTAGTTGATCAAGGATTTATGTATCATGTAATCAACAACTATCTAAAAGGCAATATTTTGGAGAACCCCGAATTGGTAGATAAACTGATTCTATTCTTTGGTAGTTACTTTGATGCACCATACGAAGGAGATGATTTGAATGACTTCTTTAATTATATTTCTAAAGCAGACTTCTCCACGATTCGCGGAAACATAGATGAATATGCAGAGAAGATTATCTCCGAGAGAACAGGTAAATGTCAAACTATCGCAAGAGAGACATTGCGTTCGTCGCAAGAGGTGCTGATAGCTAACTATCTATTCCAAATGGGTATAGAATATACATACGAAAAACCATACCCATTCAATATAGCAAATTCATACAAACTTTATACTCCTGACTTTACAATTACACAAGGCGATAAAACAGCATATATTGAGCACTTTGGTATTACACAAGATGGTAAAAATAGTCGATATAATGCAGAACAATTAACCAAATACAAACAAGAGGTAAATGATAAAGTAAAGTTACACAAAAAACATGGTACCGATCTTATTTATACCTTTTCTGCATATAATGACGGTAGAGAATTACTACTACACCTAAAAGAAGAATTATTAGCGCATGGTTTTGAACTAAATCCTCGTCCTTCTAAGGAAATATTTGAAAAGATAGTCAATACGGAAGAAAATCGTTATATTTCTAGACTAGTAAGTTTAGTATGTACCTTTATTCAGAATTTCAAAACAAATGGATATCCTATCGAGAAATTTAGTACATGGTGCACTACTTCAAAGAATGAGCGTTCTAAATTATTCCTAACTATTTGTGAGCAATGTTATCATGAATATACCAAATGCCTCAAAGAGCGTAATGCAATTGATTTTGAAGACATGATAAACGAGTCAGCTCGTATTTTGCGTGAAGCAGAAGAGCAAAAGATAGTACCCGATTTCAAGTATATAATTGTAGATGAATACCAAGATATATCCCGTCAACGTTTTGATCTAACAAAAGAATTGAGTAAAATATGTAAAGCAAAGATTATTGCTGTAGGTGATGATTGGCAATCCATTTATGCCTATGCTGGTTCTGATATAACTCTATTTACACATTTTAAAGAAAAATTCGGATATGGACTAGAGTTGAGCATTACTAAGACATATCGTAACGCACAAGAGATTATTGATATAGCTGGCGGATTTATTCAGAAAAACACAGAACAAATACAAAAAGCCCTAATATCACCTAAACACATTACAAACCCTGTTGTAGTCCAAACCTATACAGAAAATGTTGACCGTAAACAATATGAAGGTAGGGGAGGTAAATTTTTCTTATTGGGTGAAACTGTCGAGAAAATAATGAAAGAAATCCTCGCAGAGAATCCACAGTCATCTATTCTGCTTCTTGGAAGGTATAATTTTGATGGATTTAATCTTACTAAATCTGCTGACTTTGAGTATTGGGAGAAAAACGGAACAGTGACATCTAAAACATTTGCCGATATAGAGATGGAGTTTATGACTGTGCATCGTGCAAAAGGATTAGGGTTTGACAATGTGATTATTATTAATGCTATAGATGCAGCATTTGGATTTCCATCTAAGATACAAGATGACCCTATCTTGCATTATGTTGTTAAAACTGATCACGCTATTGAATATGCTGAAGAGAGACGATTGTTTTATGTAGCATTGACGCGAACAAAGAACCGAGTATATATTGTAACGCCTCAACAACGTCCGTCGGAGTTTGTACGAGAATTGGTAAGAGATTATCCAAATGTAACATTGCGAGGACAATTAGATGATGTACAAAAAAATACAGGAGAAATTAAGCATTGTCCTGTGTGTGGTTATCCATTACAATTACGCTATAAGAAAGCATACGGACTGAGACTTTGGATATGTTCTAATGAACCTGAGATTTGTGATTTTATCACGAATGATTTAAAGGGTAATGATATGTCAATTATTAAGTGTGATCAATGTAAAGATGGATACTTGATAGTGAAAGAAGGTAAGAAAAAGAATGGAGGAACAAATGAACGATATTCATTCTTAGGATGTACCAATTACACGCAAGATGGCAGGGGCTGCAATCGCATGATGACATATAAGCAATATAGGGCACTAATGAATAATAATAAACAATAAAATATACTATCTCGTATGGAAGAAAAAGAAAAGATAGCTATAGCTCAAGATTGGGTTCATCAGTTAGCAAATGGTGTTAATCCTCTTAATGGAAACGTTCTTAAGGATGATGATGTAGTTAATAATGTACATATATCACGTTGCTTATTTTATGTGGCGGATTTGTTAGGAAAATATTCTGAGAGAACAAAGAAACCCACTTCGTTGAGAAATATACCATTCGTTGCATCTGCAATGCAAGTGGATAGATACAACTATGCGGATGCTATATCTATATCTGCTTTTGCTAAAGAGATTGAGAAATTGATTCCTGAAAATATGCAATCAGTGAATTATAAATCAATGGTAAAATGGCTTATGCAAGAAGGTTTACTTTCGGAAGGTGAAAGAGATAGTAATGGACGTATACCCAAATTAGCCACCGAGAAAGGAAGTAAAATAGGAGTATATAATGAACAACGTGAAAGAAATGGAGGAAGTTATCTTATCACATTGTATAATCGAGATGCTCAGAAGTTCTTACTTGAGCATATAGAAGAAATAGCTTTAATACAATAGTTATACCTCTCTATATATTCGAAAACAAAAAGGAAAAGAAATTTTCGGCACAATCTTCGCGCGAAGAAACTTTTTTCAAAAAAAATACACTCACGCTGGAAGCCCTGTAAATACTACACTTCCCGCGTGTTGTATATACCATTTTATTCTCTAAATTCTCAAATCTTCGGCGTAAAACCCCTTCTAGGCCGAAGATTTTTGCAACATTATTATAGAGAAACGTTTAAAGAAAGCCACCGAAAGCCCACAGATCTCCTATCGTGGTCCCCTAACTTGCAGGGAACTCGTGGGAGTCGCGCTAAGGTAGCTACTTATCCGATATTGTTTCTTCCCCTTCGTGAATTTACCATACTGAATGGCATTCGTAGGACAGATATGGAAACAGGCCAAGCACTGCGTACAGTGGTCGCTCCACTCTGGACGACCATCTGCCAGCGAGATATTATGCACAGGACACGTCTGTGCACAACGCCCACAGGAGGTGCAGGCATCGGTTGTGAAAAATGGCTCGGCGGTAAGTTGGTACTTATTGAAACTACTACCTATCACATAACTCTTGAATCGTGCCAATGGTCCTTCGTGACAGTCAAAAACATGTTGCTGCGCCTTCAGTTGCTCCACAATCTGCGGCAATCGCTCTTTGGCAGCAGCAATCTTGCGAGCAGCCACCTCGTCGGCATCAATGCCGAAACCAGGGAACGACACATAGGTGTTAGGCATCACTACCGAATACCCCGCATGGCATTGCCATCCGCATGCAGTCACCGCCTCACAGAAGATATCCGCCGTCTTGCCTGCCTCCGCTCCGCAAGTGCACACGAAATACAGATAATTGGGCGCACTCATCTTCACACGTCCAATAAAATCCATCACCAGTTTGGGCGGAGCCCACGAATAGACGGGAAACACAAAGCCCACCTTTTCATTGGGCTGAATATCCAACTGCTCAACCGCATAATCAGCCACCTTTACGAGCCGTTCGCCCAACTGCTCTGCTAACACTTGCGCCACCCACGCCGAATTGCCTACTCCAGAAAAATAGAAAATCATATCTGCCTTCTTTTTATTCAGGGACAAAGGTACAGAAAATTTTTCATATATGCAAATTTTTGTTCTTGGAGTGCTTTGGAGGTGAGTAATCTGTACCACCTACAAAAACAGC
>JAZNMT010000088.1:0-14187 GCA_045579895.1 Paludibacteraceae bacterium | reverse complement strand
GTGATTGGTACATTCGTGTTGAACAATCTAAAATTGGATGAAACAACCATCAACTACAAGGGTAACGACCTCACTCCGCTCACATTTGGACTTAATATCTCAGTCAAAGAAGTTGCTGAGGTAGGTTATGCATACGTAGGTGCTTTGACCTTTATTGGTAGTGATTTTGTGCAATACAATGTACCTATGATTGCTCCAATGCCTACTCCTACTGACACTGTTGAGATTACATGTGTTAATATGAAGTTAGAGCCTTATAATGGTCAAATCAACTTCTCTGCAAGCGATAATGTTTACACCATTTATGGTGCTTGGTTGGGTGACGAAATTGTAGCTGGCACTTATTCAGGCAATGAAGCAGCCGTAGAAATCAGTAATGCCGAAACCTACGATTACTATCGCGCATTGGCTACTACTATCGTAGTTTCTGGTAATGAGGTAGATGGTTGGGTAGTAGATGTTGTGGCATACTGCCCAGACAACAAATTGTACAAAATGCATCTCTCTTGGTACGTACCAGAACCTACAGATACTATCGTTGTAGCATTTGAGAACTCTGCTAAGGGACGTTTCTATCCTGAGTATGGAAACGACTTGCAACTCTTCAATGAGAATGACCAATACTATGCATCAATCAATATCTCAAATATTGACCTCAACTCTCCATTTACTGAGGACGATATGTTCCCTATGTTCTCTGGCGTAGAGGTAAATGTGGATGGCGAATATCTGCCTGTTGAGTATGCTCTTGTACAAAACGGTTATCTCTCTCAAGTAGAAGATACTACCAAGATGTACGCTGAGTATGTGACTTTCGATGGCAAGTTGTACCAGGTTAATCTCTGGCACGCTGTACCAACTCCTACAGAAGTGGTAGAACTTACTTACGAGAATGCCGAATTTGTAAATGATATGGATTGGGGTGGTGTGTATAGTTTGCTCGCTTATGGTCCTGATTCATTGACTGCTATGGTAATTAGCGGTTATGCTTATTCTGAGGAAGAAATCTCTGGAACATATGTGAATGATGGTATGTTCGGTTTGTTCGGTGAGGGACAATATGAGTTTGATGCAGGTAATACCTATTATGGTATATTTAATGAGGAAACAGAAAGCTACGATTTAATCTATGCAGATAAAGGTGAGTTTACCATTACCTTAGATGAGGAGAAAAACATCCTTTTGACAGGTTCTCTTATCTTCGAGAATGCTATTCAATACAATGTAACAATGACATCTAAGATTGAGAGAGCTCGTCTTGAGGGCGACTCAGAAGATACTCCTCTTGATCGCACATTTACCGCAAACGATAAAGTAACATTGACTGACTATACATCTGACTACGGACCTATTTACTTCGAGGTGGCTTCATTAGAGAATATGGATATGTTCAATTTCTACCTCATGGCAGAGGCATCTGACCCTGATATAGTGTTGCCAGTCGGTACATACGAGATCACCGACACATACGAGTATGGTACAGTCATTGCAGGTATGGGTATTGACATGTGGAGTGGTACCGTAACACCTGGATACTATGCTGGTATTACAGATGATGGCTATGTGACTTATCCATTCTACTTCTTGGTTGAGGGTACTGTAGAAGTATCTAAGAACGAGGCAGGAAATTTGCACGTAGAGGTTAATGCTATTAACTCTTACGAAGTGCCAGTACACCTCGTTTATGATGCTGGTACTGATACCGCAGTTGAGGATGTTACTGCTGACGATACCAATATCCAGAAAGTGGTACAAAATGGTCAATTACTTATCATCCGCAATGGCAAAGCATACAATGCTGTTGGCGTACAAGTGAAGTAATTTACAGCAAATATAAAAAAATGCACATGGCACTTGCACATGTGCATTTTTTTTTGTACCTTTGCGGCGTTAATTTTGGTTGCGTAAAAGTGATTAATAACTAATATTTTGTGTCTTATGAAAAAATGTACTTTTTTACTTGCCCTGTTGGCTATTTCTGTAACGATGACAGCGCAATTCCACGGCTATTGGAGCGCAAAGCAAGCGTTTAAGCCTGGTGAAAAATCTACCGCTGTTTCCATGTTCGCCCCTACGGCCGATCCTGAGAGTACTGTTGTGTTGGAGGAAGACTTCTCGCTCTTCACTGCGGGTACAGAGGACCAACCCGATAGCAAGAATATTGCTCCTGGTACTAATTACGTGTATGAGGTTGATTCTGCTTATACGCATGTACCACATTGGTTGGGTTATAGTGTTTATCAGGCAGGCGGTTGTGCTGCAATTGATATGTATGAGTATTATGGTTATATGTATGGAGGTTACATATCAACTCCAGAAAGAGAGTTATATGGCGAAGCTACTATCACGTTCCGTGCTCGCCGTGCTACAGCCAATCCTACTGTAGGAACGCTAGACTTAGCGTTGTGCGATAACACCTCTGGGCGATTGGAAACGAAGGAATTTCCATTGACAAGCGAGTGGCAAGAGTTCACTTGGACTACTGACAAAGCTACATTTAATGATAAGAATATCTTCCAATTCACGACAATGGATGGAATGATTTTGGTTGATGATATCAAGATTACGCGTGTGCGCAACAAGATTGCCAATGTAGATGCCAACAACCCTATTAACAATTCTCCTACGGAGTTCGTTGCCAATTGGATGCGCAGTACTACAACGAATATAGATGGATATCTTTTCTCTTTGTGGCGCACTGAAATGCCAGAAAAAGAAGAAACAGGTAGTGTGGCCATTGATTTTGAGAGCATCAACGTATTATCCGATGGTAAGTCAATAGATACAAATAATCCTGGATATCCTGAGGGTTGGACTATTGATGTATCTACTTATGGCGAGAAAGATATGTGTACTACTTTAGGTAGTTATAACTCGGGAAAACAGGCAATCAATTTTGATGCGGAAGGCGACTATATCCTATCGCCTGAAATGCCTGCTCCAATCAACAGAATTTCATTCTGGGTAAAACCTAGCAGTATGCAAGCAGAGGAGTATTACTTCTCATTGGTAGGTGTACAAGTGAAAAATATCTACGGAGAATGGGAACCTATTGCTGCTATTCCTAACTATTGGATGAAGAAAAATGGCGGTATGTATGTCTTCGAAGGAGATGAAGTAGGACATTACATCACACAAGTTAGACTCTCTTGTGAAGGTTCTTACGGCATCACTTTTGCCATTGATGATATTACGTTGGAATATGCTACACAAGCGATGCCAAAGATGCTGATTACAGATTCGTTGGTGACTGATACCTTCTGCCTCATCTCTGGGATTGACCCATCAATGGAGCACTTCTACAATGTAAAGGTAAAAGAGGGCGATTTGATTTCTGCTCCAAGCAACAACGTTTGGGTGGATGGTATCAATGGGGTCACACCACTAGCCTTGCCGGCAACGGACATTACCGAGAATAGTTTTGTGGCAAATTGGGAAGCTAATCATAATGCTGGTTCCTACAAACTGACAATTGCTCAAACAGAAGTAACCACTACTGCTAACCAAGAAGTAGTAATGATTGAAGAAGATTTTAGCGGTATTACTGACGGAACATTTGAGGAGCCTGGATTCTCATGGGATTTAATTCATAACCTCAGCGAACACGGACAAAGCACGCAAGAGTGGTTGCTCACATATCCTCGTTGGGTTGTAGGTATGGCTGGTAGTCAAGGACCTAATGAGTGGAGTGGAAGAGCTGGACTAGTCTTAAGTCCTAAAATGAAATTGGGCAACAATGCTGTGAAAATATCGTTTAAAGCGTATAATAAACTAGCTGGCGAACGTATTTGGGTAATGGCTATTGAGGAACACGACTCGCCTCAAGCTGTGGCGGGTGTAGTTGTTCCTTGTGGAAAAGCAAACACTTATACTACTGACACGGTGATTTTGGATGGCGTGAACTTCGGCGATCAACCATTGCATATCGCGTTTATGAGTGAACAGGGTGAGTTCTATGTGGATGATGTGAAAATTTCACTCATCGTTCCTGAACCAGGCACTATCATCGAAAAAGTGTATAAGACTCTTGAAGTTACTGATACTTCATGTGCGATAACAGATTTGCCAGCTGGTATTAACGAATATGCATATAGCGTAATCGTAAAACGCACAAAAGACTTCTTAGATTATGTTTCAAATGTTTCCAATACGGTCTTAGTCCAACTCTTAGGAACTGGTGTGGAGAATGTACAAACACCTAATACAATACAAACAACAAAGGTGATTTCCAATGGTCAGTTCTTTATCATTCGGGAGGGCAAAACATACAACCTGATGGGTATGCAAGTAAAATAATTTGTAATAAGAATTGATGGTAGTATGAAGAGATTATTGAGCAGTCTTGCACTATCCCTTTTAACGATATCAACAGCGGTGTCACAATCCAATCAACGGGTTGTGGCATCCGCGATTGTTGATACTGTGGATGTTGTTTGCCATGACTTGGTTCTGAATACTGACTTCATCGGTCTTTTTAGAATGGCATATATCTTTGCTAATAATAGTGAGTATGAACTGACAGGAGCAATTAATAATGTGGATTCTATCCCTCCTGGCACTTATACAGACTGTATGATGGATCTCAAGCATATTGCTACACAAACGCAGATCCCTGCTGTGAGTGCATCTCTCACATTAGCAGTTGATGACAATAAGAATTGTGTTATTACTGGACATATGATTGGAGAAGATAGTATCTACTACAATCTGCATTTGTCCTGGACTCCACCTACATCTATCGATACGGTTAAAATCGCTTTCGATAACTCTGCTTGGGTTGCGTATTATCCTGACTTGGAACATGATTTTATGCTTTCTAATCAGAACGATGAATACGATATTGCTTTGGATATTAGGCGAGTGGCAATGGGTAATACCTTTGATGAGGGAAATCTAAATATCGCTTATTGTTTGATTACCAATAAAGAAACCAACGACACTGTTAAGATAGCTTCGGCTGAAGGACGTGTTTGGCAATCAAACGATACTACATATCTCTCTGCTGACGTAGCGGGATTTGACGCGGTAACGTATAGCATTGATTTGTGGTACGCTGTACCTACTGTCACACAAACACAGGTGCTAAATATCTCAAATGCTACCTTCTATAATGCGCTGGAAAAGGATGGCTATTTTTCGCTGGTGGGAACAAACAACGACAAAACCTTGGAGTTTGCTATATCATTATTGGGGAATACTGAAGAGGATATACCTGGCACATATACTAATGATGGACTCTTTGGCGGATTCACGGGCGAAAACTATGATTTTATCAATTTCATTGGTGGTAAGTACGCTACCTATATTGCGAAATGGAATGACAATAAGAACGATTACGACCTCATCTCTATCGAAAAAGGACAAGCCAAAATAACAGTAGATCAAGATAAAAATGTTAGTTTGACTGGCAAGTTTATTGGGGTAGATGGAGTAGAATACCAAATTACGATGACATCTAAAGTGGATAAATCTCGCTTCGAAGATGATGCTCAGTCTAATCCCGTGGATAGAGTGTTAACGGGAAAGGATGGGGTAACAATTGATGATAGCAGATTAGAGAACGAAGGTATCATCCGATTTGAAATGATGACTGATTCCGAATTGCTCGCTATTTGGTTTATTGCTGATACAAAAGATCCTGATATCATTATTCCTGAAGGTATGTATTATATTGATAATTCAGAGGATTATGGTTCTGTGATTGCTGCTGATGGAAGTCTAGGAAAAACTTTCTACGCAACGCATGACGGAGAATATTTTACGTCTTTGTATTTCCTACTCAGTGGTACCGTAGATGTAAAAAAGAACGAGGATAATACTTTGCGTTTTGAACTCAATGCTATTAATTCCTATGATGTGCCTGTACATATCATTTATGATGCTACGGCTACTGGTCTTCCGGATATCCAATATCCAATATCTAATGCCCGAAAGATACTTCAGAATGGTCAAATGACTATTATTTGCAATGGTAAGGCCTACAATATCACGGGTGCGCGCGTGCAACGCGTACAATAAAATAATATATTTAATTTCTTTTTGTTATGAAAAAAATTATTACCCTTTTCTTTGGATTGGTAATGGCGACGGCTATGTTTGCTTTGCCACAATCCACTCTTCCTATGTTGGAACAAGCAACGAAATCATCCGCTAAAGCGAAAGTTATGGAGATGATAAAGCTCGATGCTACAAAGCGTGTGGCGCGTCCTGCACAATCGGTTGAGAAACGTCTTGATGCGAATCCGAAGCATGAAATTAAACATGTGCAAAAAGCTGTAAAAGAGACCATAAACCTTGATGGCGGTGTCTTCCTAGTTGAACCCGAATATGAGGCTGAAACCCGCGAATGGTATATCGCGGTAGAGTCACATGGCTACACTTTCCGCTTATGCTGGTATGGACCTGCTGACGATTATACGGGTACATTCTCGTTCGATGATATCAGTTGGGATTGGACTTGGGGATGGTATCAATCGGATGATTTGTTCTACGAGATTTTCCCTTCGGACATCACGATGACCATCGATGAAAAGCAGGTAAGCAACTACCTGACTCAAATCATTTTAGACGCTACTATCACCGATACCAATGACAATATATATATATTGCATATTGTACATGAAATGTTTACGCCAAAAGCTACGGTTGAGACTGTATTAGAGAATGCGCAACTTACTATTGGTGACAGCTACTATGTTTTGGATGGCAACGATGAGGCATTGGATCTCCAACTCACTGTTAATTCTCTTACCATTGATGGCATGTACAACAAAGACTATTTTGATTTGAATGCTACAAAAATTACCTACAATGGGGTAGAGCAGCAAATCTTGCAAGCTACTTTGATGGTTATGGGAGGAACCTTGCCTAATGGTTCCTTGGGTTATTTTGCTGATTTATCTTTCTATAATCAAGATACCATTCTGCATCAAGTATCTATGCAAGCATCATTGCCTGCTGTGAAAGATACTATTGAGATTTCGTGCACCAACTTGCAGGTAGATGAATCGCTAGCTGACTTTGGGCTGATTATGATTTTTGGATCAAATGACTTCTACGATGTGTTTGCCATGTACGAAGGCGAATATGCGGACGCTGGAGTATATAATGTATCGGTCTCTATTACGGATAAGATTACGTGGCTTGAACCTACTGAAGCGATTAACGCTACGTTGACGCTAACGGAGGAAAACGATGGCTGGCACGCCAATATCGAAGCTTATGGCAACGATTATAATTGGTATTCTATTGATATGTCGTATGTGGTACCTGAGCCAACAGACACGGTGGACATAACTTTCGAAACAACGGCTATTGGCACCTATCTCCCTTACGACAACAATATGTTACAACTCCTTCACTATGGCGATGACTATGAGGCATCTCTCACCGTCTATGGCAGAGGACTGGGCGACTCCTTTACCATGGATAATGTCTATCTTGACTATAGTGGTATATACAACAAGCAGATAGGTCGTAGTGTCATTTTCGCCGATGTTAATGGTACAATCAACCAGTATGGTGATACAACGGTTATTACGGCCAGTGTCATTGGATTTGATGCTATACAATACAACCTCAACCTTTGGTATGTGGCACCAATGCCTATGGACACTGTCGAAATAGAAATGCCTATCGAATTCATTAATGCAATGGATTATGGTTATTACACTTTGGGCGCTTATACACCTGATTCTACCTGGTATGTCTCTTTGAGTCCTATGACCAGCGAGGTGGCAGGTTCGTTTGCTAACGATGGCCTCTTTGGCAGACTAGGCTCTGAGGGGGGGCAATACGATTTCTATGGAGGAGAAACCTATATCTATGAAGAGGCTACGCTAAACCGTTATTCGGTAGAGAAAGGAACACTAGTAGTGGAAATGGCACCTGATGGTAAAATTACTGCTGAAGCAAAAGTAATATGCTCCAATGCAATCTACTACCACATCAAAATGACATCGGAGTATAACACGCACCTTGATTTTGATGAGCCTGACATGGAGGTTGATCGTGTCTATACTACTGAGGATAATGTGTTTATTGAAAATCAAGTAGATGAAAATGGATATATTTATCTTGCTCTTACGGCGGGAGATGAATCGGATATGGCTGCATTCTTCTTCTATACAGAAGAGGTAGATGAGGATATTATTATTCCAGTAGGTATATATCCAATCAATTATACTGAGGAATACGGTACGGTACAAGCCAATCCTGGAGTACAAGGCGGCAATGGCGTATTACCATCTTTCTATGCTAAAGTTTGGGAGGATGGCTCGTTGGAAGTACCATTGTGGCTATTAGTTGGAGGTACGGTGGAAGTACGAAAAGATGAGCAACTAAACGCTCATTTGGAAGTAAATGCGTATAACTCATACGGAGTGCCTGTGCATATCGTATATGATGGTACACCTACTGCTCTTCCAGAGATTCAATATCCAATATCCGATACCCAAAAGACCATACAAAATGGTCAATTCATCATCATACGCAATGGCAAAATCTATAATGCTGTTGGGGCACAAGTGAAATAATACACAAATGTGATAACTTACTATTTAACTTTACCAAATTTTCAGCTATATGAAGAAGCTTTTTATTCTTATAATGGCTATGGGGGCGACAATATCTATTTCTGCGTTGCCACCACAAAAAATAGTAACCACTAAGTCTGGTCCTGCAAAACACCAAACCGAGAGTGCTATCAGGAACGCACAGCAAATGGAAGAAGTGCGTACTTATTGGACTGTAGATGAGACTATGCGCATGCCTGTTCCTCAAACGGATATGGCAGAGATGGCTCCGATAACTTCTACGAAGAAAGTAGTTCCTCTAGCTAAGACTGCAAATCAGGACTTTGTAGAACTAGTGTTTGATGACATTGTTAGGGGACCAACCTATTATGATGATACCCAAACATGGGATGTGGGGTTAACATGCTATGATGAAAGCAAATCTGCATATGGTCATATTATTCAGTTGAATTGGCATGCGCCTGCAGATGACTTCACGGGCTCCTTTACCACAAAGGATTTTGATCCTGACTACACGTGGGCGGTGACGACTACGTGTATGGGATACATCCTTTTCGATAGTATCACTATGACGATTTCCAAGGAAGTAGTCAGCGAAAATGAGACCATGATTGTTCTCGATGCACAAATGATAGGTAGTGATGGATTTGTTAACTATGCGTTTGATGTACATGCTGAGAAAAGAATGATTACATCTACTAATTCGGTGGTGATTCCTACTGTGGATGTAATCATTGAGGAGTATATGAATGGTTTTACTGTTGTTGGTAGCAACGATGATTTGACCCTTGATCTCGCTGTAATGACCTATGAAAGCGTTGTGGGGACCTTCGATCTCACTAGCATTGATATGGAGAATAGCAAAATCATATACAAGGGTACTGATATTAATCCGGTGAAGTTAGAGGGAAATATAGTAATCAATGATTTGCAAGGAAATGGTTGGGTCTATAGTGGCGAATTGGCAGTAATTGGTAGCGACTATGTGGAATATGCTATTTCTTTTGTAGCACCATTGCCTGAGCCTGCGGATACTGTTGAGATTTCGTGTATTAACTTAAGGACTGATTGGTTTGATACTCGAATCACTTTCAAGGCAAGCAACTCCACCTATGATATTGCTGGTTCCTGGATAGCGGATGAAATTCAACCTGGTACCTATTCGGGGGACAATGCTGCGGTGCACATCACGAACAAACAAACATATGATAACTACTTTGCCAAGGCGACTACGATTGTGGTTTCTGGAAGTGATAGAGACGGATGGGTACTAGATATTAAGATGATTGACTCCGAAAATGTTCTGTTCCTCATCAACTTATCTTGGTATGTACCTACAATCACTGATACTATTGTTGTTGCATTTGACAATTCTGCTAAGGCAATGTTTTATCCTGATTATGGCAACGACTTGCAGTTGTACAACGAGAACGAGCAGTATTATGCTTCCTTGAATGTGGCTGGACTTGAACCTGGTGACACCTTTACGGAGGATGACTTGTTCCCAATGTATTCTGGGGTAGAGATTGCGGATGAGAATGGCGAATTTCTGCCTATCGATTATGCGTTTGTGCAGAATGGTTTACTATCTCAGGTCGAGGATACGACCAAGATGTATGCTGAGTATATTACTTTTGATGGCAAGATGTACCAGGTAAACCTTTGGCACGCTGTACCTACTACTCCTAAAAACGTAGTGGATATTACCTATGAGAATGCTGAATTTGTCAATACAATCGCTGACGGAGGATTCTATAGCCTAATTGGTTTCTCTGCCGACTCGTTGTCTGCATTCAAGGTCTCTATCTATGCCACTTCCGATGAGGAAATTCCTGGAACATTTGTCAATGACGGTATGTTCGGTTTGTTTGGGGATGGACAGTATGAATTTGCTGGAGCAGATACCTATTTTGATGTATTGTTAGACGCTGAGACTGGCGAACGAGGTTTTATCTTTGCCGACAAAGGAGAAATAACCGTCTCAATGGACGATGATAAGAATATATTTTTGACTGGTTGGATTATGGGAGATGATGCTGTTAAATACAACTTAACGATGACATCTAAATACCAACGAACTCACTTATATTATGACTCTGAAGATACACCTGTGGACCGAACATTCACGGCAAAAGATAAAGTGAGAATTGCAGATTATACACCACAATGGGGACCTATCTATTTTGAAGTGCTTTCAGAGGAAAACTGGGATTTATTCAACTTCCAACTCCTCGTCGAGGAGGCAGACCCTGAAACTATTTTGCCTGAAGGTGTGTATCCAATCACCGACACATACGACTATTATACGGTGATGGCGGGTACTGGCGTTGATCCTTGGTCGGGGCAAGTGGCTCCTGGTCTCTATGGCGCTATGGGAGAATCTGCAAACGATTTGGCGTTGCCGCTATACTTCCTCGTAGATGGTACCGTGGAGATTAAGAATAACAATGGAGCATTGTATATCGAAGTGAATGCGGTGAACTCTTACGATGTACCTGTACACCTTGTGTATGATGCATCTACTACGGCTCTGGATGATATCCAAACTCCTACTGAAAATACGCGAAAGATCATCCGCAATGGGCAACTGCTTATCTTGCACAACGGTGAAACCTATACTATTTGGGGTGCTCGCACCACACAATAACCACACAATAACCACACAATAACCACACAATTCGGGGCATTCTTATTACTCCGAATTGTGTGTTTTAATAGACTGTTCACGCGCAAATATTTAGCCTTTTTACAAAAAAACATATTTTGTTATTAAAATATTTTGTATTTCAAAATAATTTTTGTACCTTTGCGCGCTAATAGACAGATATGTTTTAGCAAAACATTATACAATTAACTCTAATATTAACCAAAATCAAATCGTTATGAAGAAATTTTCTTTATTTCTTTCAGCAATGCTTATCTCTATGATGAGTTTTGCTGCTGATGCCGCTTTTGTATTTAATACAGAAGAGGGTTTGACAGCTCTTGGCATTGAGTTGCCAGTGACTGATGCAGGTAATGGTGCTTTCCAAACTGCATTGGACGATGCTGCTGTTTACACTATGGATGGTGTAGGCATGTCTGTGACCCACAAAGCTGACGGTTCTGAAAACGGTAAAACCCGTATTTGGAAGAAGGCAAATGGTGCGCTCGATTTGCGTACTTACAAAGATGGTGGATCTTTGACATTTACTGCTCCAGAAGGTGGAACTATCTCTAAGGTAGTTCTTGATGGAGGCCAAATTAATTTCACTGTAGATGGTGCTGCTCTTACAGACAACACATGGGCAGGTGAAGCTGCTTCTGTAACATTGGTTGCTACTGCAACTTGCAATGTCAACACTATTACAGTTACCTACGAGGCTGCACCTGCTATCGAGTGGATTCCTCTGGAGCTCGAAATTACCAACTTGACTACTTCAGAGATTCCTGTTGGTGACCAAACTGTTTTGCAACTCATGGGTCGCAACGACATGATGGATTCTGACGTAATGCTCTTCCTCAACAACTATACGGGCGAGGATAAAGCGTACGAGGTAAACGCTGAGAGCTCACTCGTTACTTTCGGTGGTATGGAACTTGCCGTTATGGATGGTTCTATGACCAAAACTACTGATGATGAGAAAGGTGAGGTTTTCGCTGGTACTGTTCACGCTTTCGTAGAGGAGGATGGCGAAGGTCTGTATGTTGAGTTCGCACTCACTATGTATGCTCAACCTGCTATTGAGATCGCAATTGAGGATGTAGAAATCACTGTGGATGAGGAAAGTGCTATCGCTACTTTTGCTGCTACATGGGAAGGTACTCCTCTTTCTGTAGAGGTTTCTGGTTTTGAAGCTGCTGAGTTTGCTGAGTATCCTGAGTGCTGGCTATCTATCGGTGATGACAACGTATGGGTTGACGCTGCGGTTGGTCCTGCTGCTGTTATTATTATGGATGGTATCGCTATGCTCGAAGGTGAATTTACCAGCTTCGCTACTGGTAAATCTTACTACGTAATGCTGACTGGTAAATTGCCTGCAAAAGAGGAGCCTGTTGTTGAGCAAGTTTATACTGAGAACAAACTCAATACCTTCGCTTCTGGTTTGACTTCTACTCTCGATGGTGGTGTCCTCACTGTTAACTATGTATTGAACAACTCTAACGCTACTTCTGTAAACGTATTGGTTTACAATGGCGACGAAGTTGTTGCTACCGTTGAAGGTACTACTACTATTGGTAAGAATACTGTAGAGGTAGCTACTGCTGCTCTTCCTACTGGTGTTGAATTGACATGGGGTGTTGAGGTAAATGGTACTTCTGTAGAGGTTCCAACTCAAGAGGCTAAAATCTATAGCTTCTACCACCCATCTGGTTTGGATATCGACAACAACCCTGAGAACCCAACCTTCGGTATGCTTCTCATCAACGAGGGTATGCACTCTGTTAAGGATATTGCAAGTGGCTATGTATCTTCTGGCTTCGGTGCAGGTATCTTCGCATTTACTCCATCTCTTGACCTTATTCCAAATGGTGACCAACCAGGTTTCAATGGTGGTGTAGAGTTCACTACTGGTCGTGCTGATGGTGCAGGTACTGCATATTCTCCACGTCGTATCCGTATCTCTGAGGACGGTCGTATCTTCGTTACTTCACTCAACACAGACGGTAACTACCTCTGGGAGGTTAACCCTGCTAACTTGAACGAGTGGACTTCTGTATTCCAAGGTACATTGAATGAGAATAAAGAGTTGGTTGACGCTGATAGCAATTTCGTAGCAGCTCCTAACAACGGTTTCGACGTGAAGGGCGCAGGTGAGAACTTGCAATTGGCTATGTACTCTGTGAACCTCCCAGGTATCACAAGTACAGCTATGAGCGGCTTCCGTCTCCACGAGTATAACCTCGGTACAGCTACTACATGGGCTACTGCTCCTTCTAAAGCAATCGTTGAAGGCAAATATGCTATCAACTACACTGGTACTCAAGTTGTTTACGACAATGAGGGTGGTGTTTGGATTGCTTCTTACCGTGGTACTGCTTCTGACGCTAACCCAGGTCTTGTACACATCAATGCTGATGGTGTTGAGGATGCTAAACTCATTTGGAGCAATGTACGTCAAGCAGGTATCCGCTTCAATAGCGACTTTACTAAACTTGTTGTAGCAGGTAACAACGGTGCTGCTAAGAAAGCTACCATCTACGCTGTTTCTAAAGACGAGAATGGTGCTCCTGTATTGACAGAAGAGACTGTTATTGATATGGCTTCTGTAGGTAACAACCTCAACGACTTCGCATTCGACTACGCTGGCAACTTGTATGCTTGCGGTAACTCTGCTGAGAAACTCATCGGTTGGGCTATGCCTTACTCTGGTCAAGTAGTTACTCCAGCTGCATCTCAATATGCATTTACTGTAGGTTCTGCAATAGAGCCAGTTGAGATGGTAGGTGTGGTTAAACGTGCTGTTACTGTAGGTGAAAGCACCGTAGTTCTTACACATGAGGCTGATGGTACTGCTCACCTCTACAATGTAGTTGACGGTGTAGCTGTTGCAGAACTCTCTCAAGAGGGTGTCATCGCAGTTGATCCAGAGAACGCAGGTGACCTACTCGCTATCTCTGATATCGCTGCTACTGAGGATGGCAAACTCGTAGCTATCAACTATATGCAAAC
>JAZNMT010000087.1:0-40140 GCA_045579895.1 Paludibacteraceae bacterium | reverse complement strand
AGATACTATCAAATTGGATATATCCCATGCAGTAATCGGTAAGTGCCCATGTGTAATCACGAGTAAAGTCCTCAGTGGTGAATGTACCAGTGAAATCATCAGCAGGTGCCTTCCAATCCAATTGAATCATCACGCCATACTCTGGTCGGCTTTCATCCATCGTTTGCAAACCTACCCACCAAGTCTCAGACTCTTCGGTGTATTCTGGACCAGTAGCAAACGCATCATAATTCAACTCGGTAAATTCCACCTCTTGCTTTGCGGCAGGAGCCAATTTGATACCACTTGCAGCAGGTGCTTTCTTAGCCACCTTCTTTGCTGGAGTAGCAGCAGTGCGCTTCATCTCAGCATTAGGCAACTCTAACATCATCTTCTCCATTTGCTCTGCTTTTTTGATAGAGCTCATGGTTTGATGTTTTACTGGACCTTCCTTAGAGGTCTTTACATGCAGTGGCAACGCAGACATAGACATTGTCACTACCATAGCCATGAAAAGAGATAAAAATTTCTTCATAAACACATTAATTTAGTTGTTAATATTAACATAAATAGCATAAAAACCATTACAGCATTATACAATACGGGCGCAAAGGTAGTACAAATATTTTGCTTATCCAAATATTTTATAAAGAAAAAGTACATTTCCAGTAAAAAAGATAAAAAAGAAGTAGGATTGCAAAGTATTACCACAGTATAAATAAATGTAAAAAAGGAGCCGAAGAAATCGGCTCCTTGAAAAAATTACGTATTATAATTTTAAAATTACTTTAAGATTACTTTACTTGTGCACCCATAGCGTTGAATGCCTTGCCATCGCGAACGATAACGAGTTGGCCATCCAGCATCATCTTCTTTACACCAGTGATATTTTCAACCTCTACGTTCTCAAGACCAGTAGCGGTACCATCATAAACTACGTGAACGGTTTGGTTATAAGAGTTCAATGCATTTACTTCTACGTGGAGTTGACCATCTGTAGTTTTAGATACTTCTACAGAACCACCAACGAGGAACCAAAGTGGAACAAGCAGTGCGCCCTCTTCGTTTGTTTCTCCATAGAGAGATGGATATACGTAGTAGCCATCATAGCCATCGCTAGCCAAAACAGTACCATAATCTTGTGATTTCTCGATAGGATAAGTACCTACAGGAATTACAATATCAGCGTCAGCTTCCTCAGCAAAGAATACCAATGAAAGAAGAGTAGTAAGATCAGCCGAAGCAACGTCGAAGTAAATAGCGCCATACTCTGCATCGTATTCTACAGCCATGAGATCATTAGCAGTATAGAATTGCTCAACAGGATACTCAGCATCATACTCCAAATGAGGGATGTCGAATTTAGAAGTCATTGTAATTTCGTACTGTACAGCATTCGAGCAGATTACAGAAGCTTTAGCAACGATATTTCCTTCCTCATCCATAGTTACTTCCATCGTACCTTTCTCAACAGAATATACATCATATTTAGGATCCCCAAACTCATCTACTCCAGCAGGAGCTGCGACATACGTGTAACTAGCAAAGAAGTCGTATTGACCACCTTCTGCACCGAACTTGCCAAAGAGACCATCGTTAACGAAGGTACCTTCCACCTCGTCAGTCATTGGAGACATAGCAACGAGGAGGTCAGAGCCATTGGCTTGGCCACTTAGTGTATAATAACCTGAACCTTCAAGTTGGTTATCAAATTCAGCCTCAACAGTAAGTTCAACCACCTCAGAAGGAGTAGGCACAACATACCACAAAACTACATCATACAGAACTGCATCAAAACCAATAATCTCAGCTGCCATAACGGTAGTATCACCGTATTGATTAATAGTACCCTTGACATCAGCAAGTTCAATTTGAGACATGGTTGTCATGTCCACGAGTTGGCTATAGTATGAATCCATATTATCCAACGTAAACTCGCCACCCATAGGTGTATTATAGATATCAATTGCAACGAAGTAGTTCTCATCTTGGTTTGCTAATTGCAAGTCATTGCCCAAAGTAGGATAGAATGCGCATTGTGCAGAATTATCGAAACGCAATGTAACTGTATCAGTAGGCTCTGGGATTTCGAACTTCATATTCACCACATAATACTTTCCGTCTATGCAATGTGCTTTGAATTCCACAAGCCAACCTTGCTCAAGGTCTTCTACCACAGTAGCTTCAGCATACACAGCTTCAGTAGCTTCATATGTTTGCTGATTGGTGATATAAAGCATTACGTCCTCACCTGTCCAAGTACCCTCAGCGGCTTCAGTAGCAAATACTCCACCATAAATATCCCACTCGGCGTTTACAGCAGTCAGATATACCCATCCAGTAAAGAAAGCCCAAGAGTCATCTACAGCCAGGTTATTCATAGAGATTTCTACTGTGTCAGTAGGAGTAGGGAGCGGAGCTACCATAGAAACTTGATGCAAAATTGTATCTTGGTTGTAGTAAGCGAGTTCAGCAATATAAGCAGGCACGCCATCCACAGCAGCAGTAGAAACAAGAAGGTCAGCTGACAAAATCTCTTGTGCCACACCGTTGTATGTAATAGATGTAGCATCCATAACAAATTCACCTTTGGTAAAAGGACCTGAAGGCCAATAAGCAACAACAGTCAAATTGACATCCATCGTTTCATTTTTACCAGCGAGTACAAATTGCTCACCATCAAACTCCAAAGTAGCATTTGCGATTACATGCTCCTCTACCGCTTTAGGAGTCAATTCGCTATGTACACAAGTCACATTGTAGGTATTGCCATCAGATCCCTCAATAGTAGCAGTCAAGAGGATTTGCTTGAGGTATTGTCCCACTTGTTTCTCCTCGATAGTACATGTAATGTCCACATAATCTACAGCAGAATAACTATCAGGAGTGTACATGTAAGAATACCCAAGGTCAAAATCCTCAAGGGTAAATGTACCGACATAAGTAGGAGAGAGAATGTCAAACTTAACAATGTAGCCGTCAACGTTTGAGCAAGCCATGTACCAGTCACCTGTTTCCTCATACCACTCTGGTGTTACAGAGAATCCATCAAAGTGTAGGTCAATAACCTCAGCTGGTGCCTTAGCCATTTTTTTGGAAGTAGCCAATTTAGCAGGAGCCTCTTTCTTGGTTGCCTCAGGGCGTACAAAGTCACGCTCTACCATACTAGCTTTGTACATTTCCAAAGACTTAGCTTGAGTAGGAGTCTTTGCCTCAAATTGTTCGATACTTGCAGGTTTAGATTTTTTACCTGCGTTAAGATTCTGTGGCATAGCCATCATAGACATAGCCACCACAGTCGCGATGAAAAGGGTGAAAAATTTCTTCATACAGACTAAAATTTAATTGTTAATAATAAAAATAACACGGTTATTTATTTACCATGATTCTATCTTCACACCTAATACTATATATGTAAATATTGTAAATAGTTCCCTCAAAAGAAAAAACCTTTGCGGCATTTCACAATACTGCTGCAAAGGTAGTACAAAAATTTGAATTGACAAAATATTTTATATAAAAAACGTTATTTTACATGCATTTTTCACAACATTTAGGCAAGACAATCATCTAATGCTTGGATAATAGCGTGCTTATTCATATGTTGTCCGATGAAGACTAGTTTTTGCATTCGATCACCATAGTGTTCATCCCAGTCACGTTGCAGCATAGGGTCAGTTGCCATAAGTTGCATGAGTTCTTCCTGTGGCATTGTAGCATAGAAAGTGCCCGCTTGTTTTAGGTCAAACTGCTTGCCCGCTTGTTCAAAGAGGTAGCACATATCGTATTCCTCCTCGAAATAGCACATTCCCTTGCAACGAATGATACCTTTATCCCAATGGCGTGCCACGAACTCATCAAAGCGATTAAGGTTGAAGGGTTTGCGACGGTAATATACAAAAGTGGTTATCCCATACTCATCACCATGGTTATGGCAATGACAATGTGGGTCATCGCACTGATGATGATGGTCGTGACAATGGCAATGCGGGTCATCGCACTCATGATGGTGGTCATGCTCATCATGTTCGTGGGTATCGCCTTCAACGCCTTGAATCCAAGCAGCAGAAGTGGCTACCTCTTCAAAATCGAAAAGATTGGTATCTAGAATCTCACCAAAAGGCACATCGCAGTAATCGCAATCCACAATCTTTGCTTTTGGTTGAATAGCGCGCAGGATAGCACAAATATGTTCGCGTTCTTGCTTGCTCACCTCCGACACCTTATTTAATAATATAATATTACAGAACTCTATTTGTTCAATAACGAGCGCAGCGAGGTCGCCGGCTTGGGCGATTGTCGATTGGCTATTGGCAATAGGTGATAGTTGTTCTATAAACTCGTCGCGGATGCGGAGGGCATCTACCACTGTGACAATGGCGTCCAATTTAGGCGAAAGGCTATTAGGCGATGCGGCGACAAGGCTTGGATACGAACAAATCGTTTGCGCAATAGGTGCAGGTTCGCAGATGCCCGATGCCTCAATCACTATATAATCGAACGTGTTTGCAGCGCAAAGATCATGCAACTGTTGTACTAAGTCCATTTTGAGCGAACAACAAATACAACCATTTTGCAATGCAATAAGGTTATCATCTTGCTGCTGCACCACTCCACCCTTTTGAATGAGCTCGGCATCAATATTCACCTCGCCTATATCATTAACGATGACTGCAAATCGTATCCCCTTTCTATTTAAGAGGATACGATTGAGAAGTGTAGTCTTGCCACTGCCAAGATAGCCAGTGATTAACAAAACAGGAATATTATCGAACTGCTGCATATTGCGAATATATCTCGAAGTAATGGTTAAATAGTTCTTTTTGCTCGTAACGTTCGAAGTTTTGTAAGACATATCCCAACACAGCCATGTGGTGTCCTATCGTACTTTGTGAAGAAGCACGTTGGTCTTTATGAAGTGAGTCTCCCCAACGCAAGTACTCCACACTATTGTCAGCCACCTTCGTCATAATAGCATTAGCCTTCTCCATCTCACCTAATCGATAATAGAAAGTAGCCATAGATGCGGAAGTATAATCGTATGGGATGTTATATCCAGGAAGCATTTCTTCAGCAAAGTCCAAGACCTCGAGGCACTTATCGTGTTTCCCTTCTTTATACAATGCTTCCACCAGTTCGGAGAACATCATACGGTGTGTACGACACATACGCATGGTATTTTCATCAATATAAATACCAGGGATATTCATGTTGCCATATTTGAACTTGTGCAACATATTATCGTACATAAGTTCGGTATTGACACGTGGTCTTCCATCTTTGCTGCGTTCAGGCGTGATGCGATATGCCAATCCAGTAAGTTCTAGATAAGGATCTAGTCCGAGGTGGTAATCATTACCAATAGTGACAGCAAAGTATATTGGTCGTTTCCATTCATTTGTAGAAATCATATCCATCACCATCATCTCGGAACGCGTGAATCGGCGCGCCTTTTTGAATGTAATCTGCTGGCTATCAGGCGAAAGCACATATAGTTGATCCGAAGGTATATATCCCTCTCCGTCGCGCTTTGTGCGTGG
This sequence comes from Paludibacteraceae bacterium, assembly GCA_045579895.1. GTDB lineage: Bacteria > Bacteroidota > Bacteroidia > Bacteroidales > Paludibacteraceae > Colicola. Next base: position 34,621 of record JAZNMT010000087.1, on the reverse strand, counting down.
GTCCGTAGAATTTAAGAACTGGAATGCCTTTTTGACTTCAAGCGGTGCATTGAGTCTATTCTCCACCCAAACAATCTCGTTCTTTCCTGGCATATAATCCTTCTCATCCCAAGAGATAGGCAAAGCAGGCGAGTTGTAATATGGGCGTTTCATTTGGCTAATATACCAGTCGGTTTGTAAATATGAGAGGTTACAAGCACGTACATCGTTGCGTTCCTCCTCTACCTCAATATTATACCAAAGAGGGAATGTATCGTTGTCGCCATTACAGAAGATAATCGCTTCTTTATCGCAGGATTTCAAGTAGTTAGCACCAAAGTCACGCGCCGCATAGCGGTTAGAACGGTCATGATCATCCCAGTTCTGCGAAGCCATTTGTGCAGGCACTAACATGGTTACAAGTACGGCAGCCGCAGCCACGACAGTACGTGCCTTCTCGTTTTTCACTAGGCGATTGAGCAAATCTACGAGAGCCATTACCCCCAAACTTATCCAAATACAGAATGCATAGAATGAACCCGCATACGCATAATCGCGCTCGCGTGGTTGATAAGGTGTCTGATTCAGATATACCACAATAGCTAGACCTGTGAGGAAGAACAGCAGAAATACTATCGCAAAAGAGCGATATCCCTCTCTCTTCTCACTCGCATTATTGCGCTTGCCAAGTTGCCAACAAAGTCCAATGATTCCAAGCAAGAGAGGAAGCATGTAATAGACGTTATGCCCCTTATTCTCACGGAGTTCAGTTGGCAGTTTAGATTGATCGCCATACATCCGATTATCTAAGAATGGGATACCCGAAATCCAGTTTCCTTTGGTTAGTTCGCCATGCGATTGGATATCGTTTTGACGCCCAGCGAAATTCCACATGAAATAACGCCAATACATGAAATTAACCTGGTAACTGAAGAAGAATCTAAGATTCTCTCCGAAAGTAGGGCAAACTTCTGTTTTCTTTTGTCCGCAATAGTCGTAGCGTACTTTTTTCCCCTTGACGTTCGCCCAGGACTTGTATGCCTCAACATGGTGAGCCTGAGAAGAGTGCATACGTGGGAAGAGCATTTTGAACTCATCCATAAACTCATATGAGTTCTTGTAACCCGTTATTACGTAACGATCTTTCTCTCCTTCAGCAGCAGGAGCAGGAGCATATTGCGCATGTCCTTGTTTCTCAACAGGAATACACATATTGCCCTTCACATCTAGTTTTACAGGTGCATTGTATGTCTGTCCATAGAACAGTGGCGTATCACCATACTGCTCACGGTTGAGGTAGTATTTCAGCGAGAAAACATTATCTGGAGAGTTTTGGTCCATTGGAGTATCCGCAGAAGAACGGATAACGATAGCCGCATAACTAGCGTAGCCAATCACTACGACAGTCACCATTATGGCAATTGTATTTAGCCAACGTGCAGGGATAACCTCTTTTTTCAAGAAGAGAACCACCAACATAGCAACAATCAAAAGGATACCAATAAGAGCACTCTCCTTAATGAATGGCACTCCAGCCAGCGTCATAGCCAAGACAAACGAGATGATGGTACGCGTATTCATGGTCGTTTCTTTCTCTATGACAGTATAACTCTCCCAGATAGTCCATACAAATGCCGCAACCATCAGCACGAGATAGACAGCTAAACCTGTATTAAATGGACAACCTAACACATTGGTAAACAGCAATTCAAACCAACCTGCGATAGTTGGCACACCAGGGATAATACCATACAAGATTACTGCCAAAATCACTACGGAAACACCGAAGGCAAGGCATACTCCCTTCCAAGAGAATTGGTGGCGACGGAAGTAATATACAAGCACAATAGCAGGGATGGTAAGCAGGTTGAGCAGGTGGGTACCAATACTCAATCCCATGAGATATGCAATGAGAATTAACCACTTATCAGACCCTTCTTCCTCCGCATGTTCGTCCCACTTGAGAATAAGCCAGAAGACAACTGCAGTAAAGAGCGAAGAGAGTGCATATACTTCGCCTTCGACCGCTGAAAACCAGAAGGTATCAGAGAACGTGTATGCCAACGCACCTACTACACCAGCTCCTAGTAAGGCGATGCCCTGAGGAAGGGAGAGGTGAGAGGTTAAAGGTGAAAGGTTAGATGCAGGTTTAACCAACTTGCGGCCAAGAGCTGTAATAGTCCAGAAAAGGAACAAGATAGTAAACGCAGAAGCCAACGCCGACATAGCATTCACGCACATTGCTACATGCGCCGTATCGCTGGCAAAGAGCGAGAAGAAATGACCTAACAGCATAAAGAAAGGTGCCCCGGGTGGGTGACCAACGTCTAACTTATGTGCACTTACAATAAACTCGCCACAGTCCCAAAATGAGGCAGTTGGCTCCATCGTCAAAAGATAGGTTGCAGCAGCAATGGCAAATACGAGCCATCCGCAAATCCTATTCCACAGTTTGAAATTTCTCATAAAATTACTTATTGTTCGTTCATCACGCCCATAGCGCGTTCAAAATTAGTCTATATAGTTCAACATTGCCATTTTTGGGCAATTTGGGTGCAAAGGTAGTATTTTTTTATGATATATGCAAATTTGAGAAAAGAAAAACATGCAACAAAAGTTAGATTTTGTCAAGCTAAAAGCAGGATAATCCATGCTGAATCACTAATTAATCACTAATTAATCACTAACTAATCACTAATTAATCACTAACTAATGATAGGATAAGGAATGCATAAAGCAAGGATAGCCCCAAATGAATGCCCATACGCCTATACGCAATGCAAAAATACATTTTATTTAATTTTTCCGATTTTATTTGTATAAATAAAAAAAAAGTTGTACCTTTGCAGGCTTGTTGCTGTGAATGCTCGAATTGTAGGAAACAGCGAAACAAACTTGATAACAACGAATATAAACATAAACACCATACAAACATGAATTTGAACGATAGAATAATTGCAGTTATTGGATTAGGTTACGTAGGATTACCATTGGCTATTGAATACGGAAAGAAATACCGCGTTATCGGTTTTGATATTTATCAAGCACGCGTTGATGAATTGAACCGTGGCGAAGATCATACTTTAGAGGCAGACTTGGTAGGTATGAAACAAGCTCGCGAAGCATACGAAGCCACAAAAAAGATAGGTTTGACCTTCACCCATGATCCTAAAGATTTAGAGCAAGTGAACACCTACATTGTTACCGTACCTACTCCCATTGACCGCTTTAACAATCCCGACCTATTGCCACTTCTGAAGGCAAGTGAGACCATCGGCAAAACCCTGAAAAAAGGCGACTTAGTCATCTATGAGTCAACCGTTTATCCTGGTTGTACCGAGGAAGATTGCGTTCCAGTACTGGAGAAATACAGCGGTTTGAAATTCAATGAGGATTTCTATTGCGGCTATTCTCCAGAGCGCATAAACCCAGGTGACAAAGTAAACACCTTGACCAAAATCAAAAAGATTACTTCAGGTTCAACCCCAGCCATTGCCGACCTAGTAGATGCCTTATACAACTCTATTCTAGAAAATGGCACGCACAAGGCTCCTAACATGAAAGTAGCAGAAGCTGCAAAAGCTGTGGAAAATAGTCAACGCGATGTGAATATCTCGTTTATGAACGAGTTGGCGTTGATATGCGACCGTGTGGGTATTGATACCAACGACGTGATTGAGGCAGCAGGTTCGAAATGGAACTTTCTGAAATATCGCCCCGGTTTGGTGGGTGGTCACTGCATCTCAGTAGATCCCTATTATCTGGCTCACAAAGCCAAATCGCTAGGCTATGACCCTCAAGTGATCCTATCTGGGCGCGCAGTGAATAACTCCATTGCGAAATTCATCGCTGATAAAGTGCTGAAACTGATGATTCAAAAAGACCACAAGATAAAAGATTCGCAAGTCCTGATCTTAGGCGTAACCTTCAAAGAGAACTGCCCCGACTGCCGCAACACCAAAGTAATCGGCATAGTGGATGAATTGGAAGATTTTGGTTGTCACGTAGATATCTATGACCCTTGGGCAAGCGCAGAAGTTGTGAAACATGAATATGGCAAAGAAATGATAGCCGCCATTGATCCAGACAAAGAGTATGCAGCCGTAATAGCCTGCGTAAGCCACAACCAATTCAAGACCTTTGACTTCAAAAAATACAAAGATCATAATGCCGTCATCTTTGATGTGAAAGACTTTGTAGATCGCTCCTTGGTGGATGGACGATTGTAATTTTGAATTAAGAATTATGAATTAAGAATCCATGAAAATTGCAGTAGCAGGAACAGGATATGTAGGGCTTTCAATAGCCACCTTATTGTCACAACATCACAAGGTATTAGCAGTAGATATCGTACCCGAAAAAGTGGAGATGATTAATCGTCGCCAATCCCCTATTCAAGATGAATACATCGAAAAGTATTTTGCCGAAAAAGAATTGGACCTAACTGCCACCCTAGATGCCGAAATGGCATACAAATCCGCCGAAGTGGTTGTGATAGCCGCTCCTACCAACTACGATAGCCAGAAGAATTACTTTGACACCTCCTCTGTGGAAGAGGTGATAGAATTGGTATTGCGCGTCAATCCCGATGCTATCATCGTGATAAAATCCACTATCCCAGTAGGTTATACCCAATCAATACGCCAGAAATTCCAAACAGAAAATATCCTATTCTCGCCAGAGTTTCTACGCGAAAGCAAGGCGTTGTATGACAATCTATACCCTTCGCGTATCATTGTAGGTACTGACATGAAGAATGAACGATTGGTAGAGGCAGCAAAACAATTTGCAGGTTTGTTACAAGAGGGAGCACTGAAGAAAGAAGTGAACACGCTATTAATGGGCTTTACAGAAGCAGAAGCGGTGAAATTGTTTGCTAATACCTACCTAGCACTTCGCGTGAGCTACTTCAACGAACTAGATACCTATGCGGAAATGAAGGGATTGGATACACAGTCAATCATAGAGGGCGTATGTCTTGATCCACGCATCGGAACGCACTACAATAATCCGTCGTTTGGTTATGGTGGCTATTGTTTGCCCAAAGATACTAAGCAGTTATTGGCCAACTATCAAGATGTACCAGAAAACTTGATAGAGGCAATTGTCGAGAGCAACCGCACTCGTAAGGATTTTATCGCTGATCGCGTACTGGCCAAAGCAGGCTACTATGACTATTACAACAATGGTCAGTATAATGCCCAAGAGGAACATTCATGCGTGATTGGCGTTTATCGTCTGACCATGAAATCAAACTCGGATAACTTTAGGCAATCCAGTATTCAAGGCATCATGAAACGCGTGAAAGCCAAAGGCGCACAAGTAATTATTTATGAACCTACCCTAGCCGATGGTTCAACCTTCTTCGGTTCATTGGTAGTCAATGACTTGGAGAAGTTTAAAGAGCAATCTCAAGCAATCATCGCCAACCGCTATGATACCTGTTTGGAAGATGTGGTAGAGAAAGTATATACAAGGGATATATTCCGTCGTGATTAGCAACTAAGTTTCGAGTATGCCGCGGGATCGGCTACTGTTGATAGGCAAGAAATTGGCAGAAAAAATAGAACATATCGGAAAAAGAGATATTGTGTGGAGTTACGCTTCCACCATTTTTACTATCGGTGCAGGCGTGATTCTATTACCATTTATCCTTAATCAAATGTCCTCAGAGACGGTAGGAATTTGGAATATTTTCCAAACTATTACCGCCTTGGTCATGCTGTTAGATTTCGGTTTCCGTCCTTCATTTGCTAGAAATATCAGCTATATATTCTCTGGCATTAAGCAATTGAAAGTACATGGAGTAGCAGCACTAGATGAAGGGAATAGCGATGTAAATTACTCATTGCTAAAAGGCACATTACAAGCTATGCAGCGATTCTACCGCTGGCTAGCCTTGGCGATGTTTATATTACTAGCGACAGCAGGTAGCGTGTACTTCTATTTCATCTTGCAAAAATACACAGGCGACCATAAAGATGCAATGATAGCATGGGTTCTGCTGATAACTATAAACTGCTATAACCTATACACCCTATACTACGATGCCCTGCTGCTAGGAAAAGGCTACATCAAAAAGAATCAACAGATTACAATACTAGCTCAAGTCATATACCTGAGCATTGCAGTAGGTTTGATTTATAGCGGCTTAGGTTTGGTGGCTATCGTAGGCGCACAACTAGTAGCCACTATTATTCGTCGCGTTCTATCCTATCGTGTGTTTTTCACGAAAGAGATTAAACAACGATTGCAAGAGGTAGAGGCATATGACTCGAAAGATATCTTTAGGACTATATTGCCTAATGCCGTAAAGGTAGGCTTGACACACTTGGGTGGATTCATGGTCAATAAGTCGGCGCTCCTAATTGGCTCCGCCTTCCTCAGTTTGGAGCAGATTGCATGCTACGGCATCACACTACAAGTAATGGATGTATTGGCAAGATGCGGTACCGTAGTGCATCAGACATTTACTCCGAAACTAGCTCAGTGTCGTGCTAAAAAGGATTTACGACAGCTGAAACGCTACTATCAATACGCCGTCTTTAGCAATTTGGCCGTGTATGTGGTCGGCGGTATAGTATGGGTAATTGCAGGTAACAGGGCATTGGATATTATAAATAGTAATACCACATTTTTACCAACCGTCATGCTATGCACGATGCTGATTATTAGTTTATTGGAACACAATCACTCTATCTCAGCAGGCTTTATTATGGCAGACAATAAGATACCATTCTTCATTCCATCATTGGTGAGCGGTGCAGCAACGATACTGCTATTATGGCTCTTCCTATCACCACTGCAATTGGGATTATGGGGAATGATTCTGGCCCCCGGCATCGCACAACTGGTGTACCAAAACTGGAAATGGCCCAGCGTTGTTATTAAAGAATTACGTTCCGCAAAATAGAAATCATATATGCAAGAAAAAACGAACATATTTGCTATTGTTGTGACATACAATGCCATCCAGTGGATCGATAGATGTCTCGGCAGTCTTCAACGCTCTACTATTTCCTTGCATACTATTGTCATAGATAATGGTTCACAAGATGATACAATAGCGCATGTTCGCTCTCATTTCCCCGATGTAGAATTGTTACCACAAGAAAATAATCTAGGATTTGGACAAGGCAATAACCTAGGTATATCCTATGCGATGAATCAGAATGCTAGTCACGTGCTTTTGCTGAATCAAGATGCTTGGATAGAACCTGACATGGTAGAACAATTGTTGAAATATGATGATGGCAATTCTCTACTGAGTCCTATTCACCTGAATGGAGAAGGTGATGCTTTGGATAAAAACTTTAAATTACACGCTCTGATGCGGTCGTCAGATTTCACTAGGTTGGTAGATGATTGGAGCACTGGAAAAACAAATAAGTATGCGACCTCTGAGATTAATGCAGCATGCTGGCTATTACCAGTCCGCATTCTTCGCGAGATAGGCGGATTCAATCCGATGTTCTTTCATTATGCAGAAGATATCAACTATCTTCATCGTTTACATTACCACAAAAAAGGCGTATATTTTGTGCCCCAAACTAAAGCATATCATGATCGTGCAAACGTAGCCCCCAAGCCTATCAATGAGCAATTTATCTACCAACAAATGGTGCTACGAATGATTAATATCAACGACTCGTGGTGCGTGGCCAATTGGAAAAAATGGCGTTTTGTCCTATCTATATTACGTGCGACGGTACAAAAGCATCAATATAACAACCTGCTCATGTTAGTGCGCGCGTGTAGGCGCATACTAAAAGCAAGAGTAGAGGCTAAAACCAATAGAGATACCCAAAAGCAAATAGATTCGCATTGGATTTAAATTATGATATTTATACCATTCATATATTTTACAATTCTATTTCTATACCTACGGCATAAAAATAATGGTATAGACGTAAGTGCGTATCTAGCTCTTCTATACGCTTTTATATCGTTTTTTGCTATTCTAATAGACTTGTGGAACATATACGATATTAATGGTGTATGTGTAAAGTCGCCAATCAGTTTTGGTGCGACCTTCTCCTATTGTACCCTGCTGACGCTGAGTATAGTCCCCTTTAGTCGCATGCATAGTACCACATTGAGGAAGATCACCATTACTAAACCACAACTAATGGATGTAGTTTCATGGGGACTGATTCTCACATTCATAATAACCTTATTTATGTTATTTAATGATATTCATACTGCGCTAACATCTGATTTACGAGAAGTTCGTAGTTTGATATATGGCGATGACAACAATCAAAAAATTAGAGGACTAGAATGGTGGTTGATGCTCCCTAGTACATTATTTAGTCAATTCTCACCTATCGCTATTCTATTCTTCTATATCAATGTGACCAACTCTCGTAAAAGTACACTATTCAATTACCTGCTTCTAGCGTCTTCTGTCACTCCAATCCTTTCTGCTATCCTGATTGCCGGACGAAGTCAGATTATATATTGGTTATTATCCTACATTTTGTGTTTCTTCCTATTCAAGAACCAAATGGAAGCTCAACACCGTAAGATTATAGTCCGTCCATTCCTAGTATTAGCAGGTGTTTTGGCAGTATTCTTTGCTTCGGTAACAATAGCTCGATTTGCTAGCGACACCTTGGATAGCGATGCCAATACGTTCAATAGTATCGTTTCGTATATTGGGCAATCCTTTATCAATTACAATGACTTTTACAACAATTATGTCTGTCATCAAATCACCTTAAATCGTATATTCCCTGTATCGCATTACTTTATATTCGATCCAGAGTGGACATTGGATTCGTATCGTGAGTTGATACTATCTAAAACAGGTATGAACATCGGTATATTCTATACGTTCTTAGGAGATTTAATGGTGGATTTAGACAAGATTGGTATGATAGTATTTGTTCTCTTATTTGCAATTCTATCAACCTACTTATCTCGACAAGAAGAAGATAATAGTTTGCCTATTTATCGTATATTACTGATTCAGATGCTCATACTGATTCCATTACAAGGTCTATTCTATTATAGTTTCCATCGTGTAGATGTGGGCTATTATATCATTGGTACAATATTATTATCTCTGTTTTTCAAGTACACTTTTAAATTTCGTTAGGACATATGAAGATTGCCATTTTAACTGCTGTTTTTCATCCAGAGCTGCACCCTCGCGCCTTTCGCGCATACGAACTTGCCAAAGAGTTCGCGAAGCAAGGGCATGAAGTGGAGGTGTTTTTGCTGACACGAATAAAGGGATTTGACTATAAACAATTAAGCAGAGAATTACAAATTAAGATAGCTCTATTTCCGCTATATACCAGAGAGTTAGGAGCACAAAATGCTTTTCAAAAGACTAATCCTATCTTACAATGGATTCATAGGGGATATAGATGGATGTTAGAATATTTTTTGGCTGGTAATCTATTTTCCTATTCTACTCGAATTGCCCAAAGTCTAAAGCAGGAGATGAAAGAGCAAGATATGGTGATAGCCCTCTCTACTCCTTTTATGGATTTATTAGGGCTAGCCAAATACATACACCAGCAACCCCAAAGTACAACCCAGAAAACCGTGTTTATAGCAGATAGTGGTGACCCATTCTACTATAGCCAGCAAACTAAAAGAGCTTTGTATTTTAAATGGATAGAGAAATGGGTATATCGTCATTTTGATTATTTGACAATACCAACAAGTGATGCGATACCTGCCTATATTCCCCTCATACCCAAGGAAAAAATACAAATCATTCCACAAGCATTTAATATGAGAAATGTGCAGTTGGCTCCTACACCAACAGGTGACGTTCCAACCTTTGCATACGCGGGAGTTTTCTATCAAGATATTCGCAATCCCGAGTTCTTATTCCAATATCTTTGTACACTGACAGAGGATTTTCTTTTTCATGTATATTTGCGCCACCGCGACCCATATACAACAAGTTTATTAAATAGGTATCAACAAATATTAGGTGAGAAATTGGTGGTACACTATAGCATAAAGCGCACCGAATTGCTGTATCAATTGAGTCAGTGTCATTTCTTGATTAATATCTCCAATACTACAACTACACAATTGCCATCGAAATTAATTGACTACGGAATTACACAGCGCCCAATATATTCGTTTGACAAACAAAGTTTTGAGCCACAAGTGTTCGAATTATTTATGCATGGTGATTATAGCAATGCCATGGTTATTGATATACACCCATATGACATAGAAGTAGTAACCCAACAGTTTTTAGAATTAGTATGAAGAAGATTCTAATTGTTTGTGTTAATCATGACTCTTATCGCGAGTTGTCAAATTTCCTAACGTCGGTGGATGTCGCAGCGTCCAACGTCAAAGAGATATGTGAAATTGTGGTATTGGTTGCAGACAACTCTACGAATATCCAATGTATCGATAGCGATAAGTTTGTTTCTATTCAATGTCTTACATACGTTGTTAAAAATACAGGATATATTAATTCGGCACAAGAAGCCTTGTTGAATTATGGAGAGCAACTGCTAAAAACATTTGATTTTACAATTGTATCTAATGTTGATATTTGTTTAGCACCAGATTTCTTTGAACAACTTATCTCAACTCCAATTCAAAATGTAGCTTGGATTGCTCCCCGCGTTCATACCCCACTCTCTCATGCAGAAGAAAACCCATATGCAATACATCGCTATTCTAAAAGAAAATTACAATTATTACGCAATATGTACGCACACCCGCATATATATATGCTACACAAAAAGTTCACCCATATTCTAATTCGGCTAAAACGTAATAGACAAAGTAGCATTAATGGTATGAGAACGATATATGCTGGGCATGGATCTATTCTTATCTTTACTCAAGCATTTGTGGAACATATTTTTCCATTTAATTTTCCATTTTTCTTATATGGTGAAGAATTATATTTTGCTGAGTTAGCCCGATCAGCAAAAATGGAAACAATCTTTAATCCTCAAGTATACGTGAATAATTGTTCGGCCCATATATCTACAAGTAAATTAAACTTCGCACAAATTTGTAAGTACGGTCATCAAGCAATATCATATATTTTAAACACTTATTATTAACCTGATGCGAATTGGATTATTAACTCAATATTACAAGCCCGAAATGGGTGCTCCGCAAAATCGCTTGTACGAGATGGTACGCGGACTTAAAGAATTAGGCAACGAGGTGTATATCATCACTGCCATGCCTAATTATCCTACTGGCAAAATCTTCGATGCATATAAAGGAAAGATTGTATGTGATGAAGTCATGGATGATATACCAATTAAACGCTATTGGCTCTATGCCTCTAATACAAGAAAAGTTATCCCCCGTATATGGAATATGGTTTCGTTCTCTTGTATGGCACTCTTTTCTGCCTGCTATTTACGCAAACTACATTTGGATTATTTGGTGGTAGAAAGTCCTCCACTGACACTCGGCATTGTAGGAATATGGCTTTCCAAATTCGCTAAATGCAAATTAGTTGCCAACATTTCAGACATTTGGCCTCTTTCAGCTAAAGAATTGGGTGCTATTTCTGAGGGGCGATTGTACCGCATTTTAGAACAACTAGAACACAAAATATATCGTTCGGCACACATTTGTATGGGACAATCACAAGAGATTGTTGATCATATAGCCACACATGGAGGTAAGCATGTATATCTATTTCGCAATGGTGTAGATCCTACACGTTTCCAACTTGTCACTAATGAAGTTGGTTCTTCACCTATCAAACTTATGTACGCGGGGCTCTTGGGATTTGCACAAGGGATTGCAGATATATGTAAGTCTATTAATTTTGCAGAGATGGGAGCAGAAATTCATATCTATGGTGCTGGAGGTGAACAAGAAGAAATAGAACAATACTTACAGCAAAATCCAAATCGCGGTATATTTTATCACGGAATAGTCGATCGTCAAGAATTGCCTTCTATTCTTCAGACAGCTCATCTGACATTAGTACCACTCGTAAAACATATTTATGGTGCTGTACCATCTAAAATATATGAATCGATGGCAGCAGGATTACCAATCATGTTTGTTGGTGAAGGCGAAGGAGCCAAAATCGTTAAAGATAATAAGATTGGACTAGTGGCACCATCCAAAGATTATACAAGGCTGAAAGAAAACATTCAGTATATTATAGCACACCCTAATGATATGATTGCTATGCGTAAAAATTGCCTACTTTGCGCACAAACAAGATTCAATCGTCCAAAACAAATATTGGATTTACACCAATATTTATTACAATATAAATAGATTATTTTAGATTATGAAACGATTCAACATACCATTCTCGCCTCCCGACATGACGGAAGCAGAAGTAAAAGAAGTAGCAGAAGCAATCCTTAGCGGATGGATTACCACAGGTCCACGAACCAAAGAACTCGAACAACAAATAGCCACATATATAGGTGTGAACAAAGCCGTCTGCCTCAACTCGCAAACCGCATGCGCCGAGATGGCACTCCGCCTATTAGGCATCGGCGAGGGCGATGAAGTCATCGTACCCGCATACACTTACACCGCTTCTGCATCTATCGTATGCCACGTGGGTGCCACATTGGTGTTTGCCGATGTACAAACCAACAGTTTAGAGATGGATTATGAAGCAGTAGAAGAACTGATTACCCCACGCACCAAAGCCATCATTCCAGTGGATTTGGCTGGTATCCCATGCAACTATGACCGCCTCATGCAAATCGTGGAGAACAAACGTCCTATCTACCAACCTGCCAACGACATCCAGCATGCCCTGGGCAGAGTGGCCATCTGCGCTGACGCTGCACACGCCTTTGGCGCTGAATGGCATGGCAAAAAAGTGGGTGCTATTGCCGACTTTACCGCATTCTCTTTCCATGCGGTGAAGAATCTAACCACAGCCGAAGGTGGTGCACTCACATGGAAAACGATTCCTGGTATATCTGATGATGAACTCTACCGCATGCTACAGCTCTTCTCACTCCATGGACAATCCAAAGATGCATTAGCCAAAACCAAATTAGGTGCTTGGGAATACGACATTGTAGGCCCTTGGTACAAATGCAACATGACCGACATCATGGCCGCTTTAGGACTAGTCCAAATGAAACGCTACCCCGAAATGCTATTGCGCCGTAAAAACATCATTGAGCGTTACGACAAAGCTTTCAAAGCTGCTGGTATAGAGGTATTGGAGCACTACAGTGACAATCATCAGTCATCTGGTCACCTATACATCACCCGTGTACCCGGCATAACCACCGAACAACGACAAGCCATCATTGAGAAAATGGCAGAAGTGGGTATTGCCACCAATGTGCACTACAAGCCACTACCTTTGATGACTGCATACATGAATATAGGATTTGATATAAAAAACTACCCTAACGCCTACAATCATTTTGCCAACGAAATCACATTGCCGTTGCATACGCGATTAACCAATGAGGAAGTGGAGTACATCATCGAGAACTATATTAATATAGTGAATACTATCCGACAAAACTGATGAAACGCATATTTGATATCTTAGTTAGCGGAATAGGACTAATTTGTCTCAGCCCACTACTACTCATCGTAGCGATATGGATTAAACTTGATTCACCAGGCCCTATCTTCTATCGCCAAGTACGCGTAGGTAGATATAATAAGGATTTTCGTATCTTCAAGTTCCGCTCTATGTGCATCGACTCTGACAAAGGGAGTCTGGTAACCATTGGTGGTAGAGACCCTCGCATTACCCGTTCGGGCTATTTCATTCGCAAATTCAAGATTGATGAACTTCCGCAACTTATCAATGTATTGGTAGGAGATATGAGTTTGGTCGGTCCACGACCAGAAGTAAGACATTATGTCAATTATTGGACTACTGAACAAATGCATGTACTAGATGTACGACCAGGTATCACAGATCCTGCTAGCATTAAGTTCCGAAATGAAAATGAACTTTTGGCTCAAGCGGAAGACCCTGAAAAATATTACATTGAAGTTATCATGCAAGAGAAAATAAAGTCTTACCTTGATTATGTAGAAAAAAATAATTTTTGGTATGATATTAAATTAATATTTCAAACAATTTGGGTAGTGATAACAAAATAAAAGGCAAACGCGTCATTATAAGACAGAAAGAAATAGAGAACCATATCAAGTGATAATGATGTGGTAATGGGAAAGAATAATCAATTGCTATATTCCGAAAGGCATTTGAGAGCTATTTGATAAAATTACCTTAACATTATCAGTAAATAATTTGCTTATTTCACCAAAAATGTGTAATTTTGCAAACTCATTTAAAAAATACAATAAAAGTATGGAACGACTGAAAGAAATTCAACAATCCGATATGTTTTCACATTGGCTTAATGCTGATTATCTTCCTCGTTGGGGAGTACTACTACTTGATTTGCTAATTGTATTTGTAGCATTCGTTGTTAGTTATATAATCGGTAGTAATCTACTCGAATATGACCCCAATTATCTTCTTTTACCCATCTGGTCACAAGCCCTTATCCTATTAGCTATACAAACATTCTTCTTTTGGATGTTCCATACCTATTCGGGAATATTAAGATACTCTACCTTTGTGGATATTATTAAAGTGTGTTTGGCAGTATTGGCAACAGGAGCCTTGCTAACATTGGCAAATGTGATTACTAAACAAAGTCTGCATCAAACACCATTTCTAAACACTGTACTACTCATATACGTATTCGTAGCAATCACGCTGCTATTTGGTTGGCGTGTAACAATCAAAACGAGTTTTGAATACCTATCTCAGCAACAAATGCACTCAAATAAAGTATTCATATATGGTACTCAATCAGCAGGTTTATCTATTGCTAAAATGCTACAATCTAATGTCGATAGCCCCTATCGTCCATTTGGATTTATTGCAGATTCCGGTGAAAAGGTTCCCCATAGTCTATTAGGACTAAATGTGTATCTACGCGATGACAAGTTAATTCAAACGATGCGCGATAAGGATATAACAGGAGTCATTGTATCACCGTTAAAGATGAAAACAATCAACCCCTTGAAAGACTTGTCTATCTTCATCAATCACAATATACGTGTGATGACAACGCCATACTTCAATGATTATACTCCTGAAAATGAGGATAATAATATAGCTCAACGAATAGGAAAGATAGAATCTATCAATGTGGAAGATCTATTGGAGCGTCCAACAATAGATATTAATACAGATAATGTTCACAACATATTATCCAATCAAGTAGTATTGGTAACAGGTGCCGCAGGTAGTATCGGTAGCGAAATAGTTCGCCAAATAGCTCAATATCATCCTCGAGTAATTGTGCTATTGGAAATAGCAGAGTCCCCGCTACATGACATTCTCATTGACCTTAAAAAAGAATTCCCCGAACAGCATTTTGCCCAAATTATTGCAGATATACGCAATCTACGAATGATGGAAGAAGCGTTCGAAGAGTATCATCCTGATATAGTATTCCATGCAGCTGCATACAAGCATGTACCACTTATGGAAGAGTTTCCTAGACAAGCCATATTAACCAATGTTTTAGGTACAAAAAATGTAGCCGATATGGCCATCAAATACGATACAAAGCGCTTTGTGATGATTTCTACAGATAAGGCAGTCAACCCAACCAATGTGATGGGTGCCTCTAAACGTATCGCCGAGATATATGTACAATCACTGTATCTTAAGCTTTCAAAGATTAATCCTAATTGCACCAAATTTATTACTACTCGTTTTGGTAATGTATTAGGGAGCAATGGCTCTGTAGTGCCTTATTTCAAAAAACAAATCGCTTCAGGGGGTCCAGTGACCGTAACTCATCCAGATATTATTCGCTTTTTCATGACAATTCCAGAAGCAAGTAGCCTAGTGTTAGAAGCTGCAGCCCTTAGTAATGGTGGTGAAATCTTTTGTTTTGATATGGGACATCCAGTAAAAATAGCAGATTTGGCTAAAAACATGATTCGTCTAGCAGGATATGAACCAGGCAAGGATATAGAAATCATATATACCGGTCTGCGTCCAGGAGAGAAACTCTATGAGGAATTACTTAACCAAAAGGAATTGACGATTCCAACAGTCAATGACAAAATTCTCGTCGCAAAAGTTAGAGAATACGATTTTGATGCCGTATCTACGCAAATACAAGCATTAATTGATGAAGCACAAAATGGCAAAACATTCCCATGCGTCCAACGCATGAAAACCATTGTACCAGAATACAAAAGTAAGAATTCCATTTATGAACAATTAGATAAATAACCAGTGAATTTAATAGTATTTGCCATATTGCTCATTATACTAGCATTTATATGCTCACTGTTAGTATGTCCATGGGCATATCATTTTGCTCTGAAAGAACAAGTAGTAGTTAATGAGAAGAACTATAATTATCCTATTCCCCTACTAGGCAGTATAGCTGTAGCAATAGGAATCATGGTTCCAACATTGATATATTTAGTAATAGAACCGCACACACCGCTGATAGGCATTTTACCATACATTGTTATCATGTTAATTCTTGGTATTACAGATGACGTCAAGAATCTATCCCCCATTTTGCGGTTCTGCATTGAACTTCTTGTTGTAGGAATCTATGCATTAGTACAGTATAAGATAGATAACTTCCATGGCTTATGGCATATTGAAGTCATTCCCATTTGGATTAGTGTTCCTTTAAGCCTCATCGCAGGTGTAGGAATTATTAATAGTATAAACCTCATTGATGGCGTTGATGGATATTCTTCAGGATTCGGTATCATTACTTGTCTTATATTTGGATTGCTCTTTATATATTGCGAAGAGAAAGTATTTGCAATATTTCAATTTATTGTAGCATCCAGCCTTCTACCATTTTATTTTTATAATGTTATGGGAAAGAAGAAAATATATATTGGTGATGGTGGTACCTTGATGTTAGGAGCTATTATGAGTAGTAGCGTATTTTATTTACTCTCATCCGCCTCTCCATGTGCAAGTAATATTCCACAAGATATGAATATCATAGCATTTTGCTTAGCAGTTCTTTGTATTCCAATATTTGATACCCTTCGAGTGATGTTTTCACGAATATATAGAGGTCAGTCTCCTTTCAAAGGTGACACAACCCATTTACACCATCTGTTCCTTAATAGAGGTTATTCTCACCTTCAAACATCATTCTCATTAATTACCCTCAACACTTTAATTGTTGGCATATGGTGGATAAGTTATATCTTAGGAGCGAGTCTAGATCTTCAATTATATATCGTAATAGCAGCAGGTTTACTTTTTACTTTTGGCTTAAGTATGTTGTTGCGTTATATGATATGCAAATACAGAAAAATAAATGATAACTTGTACTAGCAATTAATTATATTATGGCATTTTTTGGATTATTTGGAAAAGAAAAGAAAGAAACACTTGATAAAGGTCTAGAGAAGACCAAAGAGTCAGTACTTAGTAAAATTGGTCGTGCTATAGCTGGTAAGACTACCATAGATGATGACGTATTAGATAATTTAGAAGAAGCCCTCATTACCTCAGACGTAGGTGTTGAGACCACCTTGCGTATTATAGAACGCATTCAAGATCGCGTAAAACGAGATAAATATATGGGTACTGCGGAACTTAATCAAATTTTGGTTGATGAAGTTGCCTCCTTATTAGCAGAAAACAACTCCTCACAAATACTAGATTTCTCCGATCCATTACCATGTAAACCCTACGTAATCATGGTAGTAGGTGTGAATGGCGTAGGTAAAACAACAACTATTGGAAAATTAGCACACCAATATAAAGAAGCCGGTAAGAAAGTATATTTGGGTGCCGCTGATACATTCCGTGCAGCAGCAGTAGAGCAACTCTGCATATGGAGTGAACGTGTAGGTGTACCAGTCATCAAACAACAACAGGGCTCAGATCCTGCTAGCGTAGCCTTTGATACTTTATCAAGTGCAAAAGCTAACGATGCAGATGTAGTACTAATTGACACTGCAGGGCGATTGCATAACAAAATTAATTTGATGAATGAGTTGACTAAAATTAAAAATGTCATGCAAAAAGTGGTACCCGATGCTCCTCATGATGTGATGCTCGTTCTAGATGGTAGTACAGGTCAAAATGCATTTGAACAAGCTAAACAATTTACTAAAGCCACACAAGTAACCTCCTTAGCAATCACTAAATTAGATGGTACCGCCAAAGGCGGTGTTGTAATTGGCATTAGTGATCAATTCAAAATTCCTGTGCGCTATATCGGATTGGGAGAACAGATGCAGGACTTGCAAGTCTTTGACAGAGAAGAATTTGTAAAATCATTATTACATGTAAATAAATAATATGCGTAAACTAATTATAATGGCTACACTTGCCTTACTAGTATCCTCTTGCCAAACAAAAGAGGAAAATACACAAACTCCTATTACGAAGCCAGAGATAACAATTGAAGGTGGTCGCCTTACTCCAGAGGCTCTTTGGGCTATGGGACGAATTAATTCCGTATTACCTAATGCAGAAACAGGAAAGATTGCATATACTGTTAGTTATTACAGCGTCGAAGAAAACCGTTCCACATCTTGGATTCGCATTGCTCATGAAAATGGAGATGCATTGGTGACGGACAAGGAATTTGTTGGTTACGAGCCAGCTTGGTTAGGCAACGATTTAGTATATCTCAATAGTGGAAAATTATATCTAAAAAATACTAACGCCAAATCAAAAAGCAAGGATATATGCCTTAAAGGTTTTGATAAAGACATTGAGGGTTATTTGATTTCTCCACAAGGGGATAAAATTATCCTTATTGCTCAAGTAAAAACCATAGCAAGTACAGAAGATAAATATCCTGATTTACCTTTAGCGTCAGGACGCGTGGTGGATGACCTAATGTACAAGCATTGGGACGAATGGACAGAAACAGCCCCCCATCCCTTTCTATGTAATCTAAATCGAGAAAAAGGACAATTGATAGTAAGCAATTGTGTAGATTTGCTAGAGGGTACACCATACGAGTCTCCGATGAAGCCTTTTGGTGGTGTAGAGCAATTGGCATGGAGCCCTAATGGACAACAAATTGCCTACACCTGTCGTAAAAAGAGTGGACTAGACTATGCTATTTCTACTAATTCAGACATCTATCTATACGATATTACGTCAGATACACACACTAACCTCACTGCAAATAACAAAGGCTACGATACCAATCCAAGTTATTCTCCTAATGGTCAATATATAGCATGGCAATCAATGGAGCACGATGGCTATGAAAGCGATGAGAATCGCCTTATGATATGTGATCTTGCTACAGGCGAACAGATATTTTTAAGCAAAGGACTGAATACTAATGTCGATTCCTATTATTGGAAAGATGATAATACTCTTGTTTTCAATGCAGTATGGCATGCAACATCCATGCTTTATGAGATTACGCTTCAAGGCCAACGCACCTGTCTCACCACAGGACAATACGACTATGTTCCTGGCGGCAATATAGCAGACACCTACTATTGCTTACGCCACTCAATGCGCGAAGCCAACGAGATATTCCGATTTACCAAAGGAGCAGAGCCTGTGCAGATTAGTCATGAGAATGAGAACATCTATTCGCAAATTGAACTGGGTCAAGTGGTTCCTCGTTGGCAAAAGACAACAGACGGCAAAGAAATGCTCACATGGATAATTTATCCACCTCATTTTGATCCTAGCAAGAAATACCCAACTCTACTCTACTGTGAAGGTGGTCCTCAATCTCCAGTAAGTCAATTTTGGAGTTTTCGTTGGAATTTCATGATGATGTCAGCAAATGACTATATCATTGTGGCCCCTAACCGCCGCGGATTACCAGGCTTTGGCAACGAGTGGAACGAACAAATTAGTGGCGACTACGGAGGACAGTGCATGAAAGATTATCTAAGTGCTATAGATGAATTTGTAGCAAACGAGCCATACGTGGATAAAGATCGTTTAGGTTGTGTTGGAGCATCATTTGGCGGTTTCAGTGTCTATTGGTTAGCCGGTCACCATGACAAACGTTTCAAAGCGTTCATCGCCCATGATGGTATCTTTAATATGGAAATGCAATATTTAGAAACCGAAGAGAAATGGTTTGCAAACTGGGATATGGGTGGCGCATATTGGGATAAGAAGAATAAAATAGCTCAGCGCACTTTTGCCAATTCACCTCACCTATTTGTAGGAGAATGGGATACTCCAATTTTATGTATCCACGGAGAAAAAGACTATCGCATCTTAGCCAACCAAAGTATGGCCGCCTTTGACGCGGCCAAAATGCGTGGTATTCCAGCCCAACTCCTCATTTTCCCAGATGAGAATCACTGGGTGTTAAAGCCACAAAATGGTATTCTATGGCAACGTACATTCTTTAATTGGCTAGATAAATGGCTTAAATAGTTTAGTGTTTAGAGTTTAGTATTTAGAGAAATGATAGATTTGAAGGGAAAAACAGCATTGATTACCGGTGCCTCTCGCGGTATTGGTCGCTCCATCGCACTCTTGTTTGCCGATCATGGTTGCGATATAGCTTTTACATATATCAACGAAGATCAAGAAGCAGAAGAACTGACCACGACACTGCATGCTAAATCCATAAAAGTGCTTTGCCTCAAAAGCGATGCAGCAGATTTTTCCGCAGCCCATTTAGTCATCCAACAAGTAGTTGAAACCTTTGGTAAACTAGATATATTAGTATGCAATGCAGGGATAGCTCAAGATACATTGCTCATGCGCATGCGCGAAGATCAATGGGATAATGTATTGAATATCAATTTAAAATCTGTCTTCAACTATTGCCATGCCGCAACCCCTCAAATGATACGCCAACGCCATGGAAGCATCATTGCCATGTCATCCGTAGTAGGTATAGGCGGCAATGCAGGACAAGCAAATTATGCAGCATCTAAAGCAGGAATCATTGGCTTTATCAAATCGTTAAGCAAAGAGTTGGGTGGCCGCAATATTCGCGCCAATGCTATTGCTCCTGGTTTTATCCTAACAGATATGACCCTATCGCTTCCCGAAAGTACTCGCGCAGAAATGGTAAAAATGATTCCTATGCGTCGTTGTGGCGAAGCCGAAGAAGTCGCTAAAGTAGCCCTCTTCTTGGCATCCGACTTGTCCTCCTATGTTTCCGGGCAGGTAATCTCCGTGAACGGAGCAATGGGATAAGCACTATTTACTAGTTGCGCTACACACCAACTATCAATTGCGATAAACAGTTATCCAATTGGTTGGATATGCGTGCGTTTTAGGGTGCAAGATGTGAAGAAGATTGTCTGCATCACGGTAAAACGAGTGATTCCATCCCGCTCCCATATCCATATACAACGCATTTTCAACCCCAAAAGCAATAAGTTCCTCCAAATATTCTTGATATGATACTTCCTCCTTATTGGCAATCACAAAGAAATGGTTGCCCTTTTGACAAATTGAGCGGAAATGCTCTTTGCGTTCCAAAGGCTGAATACATGGCATAAATACTTGTTTGTTCTTAATAACCCAATGCTGCGTGAACGCCATACCTCTCTGCTCTGCGACTTGCAACAACAATTGGTCATTTGGTAAAGAATAAAATCCCTTTGCCAATATATTCCCCTGATTATCAATCCCATTCCATACAAATAGCGCATATCGCTGCTCATATGGTATCCCCTCTTTATTCTCCGTATATCCATCATATAACACTCCGTTAGATATGTGTGGGCCAAGAATATTCGTGTGCTCAAAATAGTCTAAACATTTTCCAGTAAACGCCGCTGCCGCACAAAAGATTACATTTTCATTCGTTGTATCAGGCATCTGCCCACATGCTAAATCCAAACGGCAATTAGTAATGTCGTAAGTAATAAGGTGCTCCGTAGTATCCACGAGCATAGCATAAGAAGTGTTCATAACAGTTTCATTATCGTTTTGAGAACGCCCTATCGCAGCAATAATAGCAGCCACGAGAATAATGGCGAGAGTGAGATTAAGTACTTTTTTCATTGCATTATATATTATTGATAGTACGATGATTCCTTAGTTATATCACGTTGTAGTCATGGCGAAGTTCCGATGAGATTCCGATGAGATTCCGATGAGGTTCCGATGGATATAGGTGGCAAATAAGCGGCAACTCAGAGGCAATTAGTTGTTTTTACCTACGCATTCGCTTGTTGCATCTCAATAAGACGGCGATAATATCCACTGAGCGCAAGAAGTTCATCGTGCGTACCACGCTCTACAATTTGTCCTTCGTGCAAGACACATATCAAATCAGCATTACGAATCGTACTCAATCGGTGAGCCACTACCAATGTAGTACGATCTTTCATTAGGTTTTCAAGCGCCTCTTGAACAAGTTTCTCAGACTCAGTATCCAAGGCAGAAGTAGCTTCATCAAGAATAAGTATAGGTGGATTCTTGAGAATCGCTCTTGCAATGGAAATACGTTGACGCTGTCCACCACTAAGCCTAGAACCACGATCACCAATAGTAGTTTGATATTGGTCAGACGTAGCCATAATGAAATCATCAGCATTAGCAATACGCGCCGCTTGACGAACCTCCTCCATCGTGGCAGATTCTACACCAAAAGTGATATTATTATAAAAAGTATCATTGAATAGAATTGCCTCTTGATTGACATTCCCCATAATCGCACGCAAATCAAATGTCTTGAGATCTCGAATATCTACTCCATCAATGGTAATACGTCCAGCCGTAGGGTCATAGAAACGAGGCAACAAATCCGCCATTGTTGTCTTTCCACTACCCGATTGCCCCACCAAAGCAATGGTTTGACCTTTACAAATATCCAAATTTATATGCTGAAGCACCATACGTTCGGTCTGATATCCAAAAGATACATCCTCATACCGTATAACCGATTGGAAATCTATGATTTGCTTCGGTTTGTCCGACTCGCGAATGGTAGTTTCAGTATTTAGTATCTTGTCTATTCGCTCCAAAGAAGCCATACCACGGCGTATTCCATACGTAGCTTTGCTTAAATCCTTAGCAGGATTGATAATCGAATAGAAAATAACAAGATAATAAATAAATGTAGCCGCATCAATAGATGAATGCTCACCCAAAATAAGTGTGCCACCAAACCACAACAAGATAGCAATGAGTGCTGTCCCAAAAAACTCAGATACAGGATGCGCAAGATAATAACGACGATTAATTCGATTGAACGTAGCTCGGGTCGCATTGATGAGGTTGAGAAAACGATGCGTTAGCTTTCCCTCTGCATTAAACGCTTTTACCACTCGTAAACCACCAAGCGTCTCATCAATCTGCGTGAGGATTTCAGCATTCTGCTCCTGCCCCTTGGTAGAAACACGCTTGAGCGAACGCCCTATACGTCCGATGAGGAACCCCGCAATAGGCAAGAGAATTAACACAAACAAAGTGAGCTGCCAAGATATAGTAAAAAGCGTAAACAAATATACTACAATCATAATCGGATCCTTGAAGAGCATATCAAGCGTGGACATAATAGAAGCCTCTACTTCATTGACATCATTTGTCATGCGCGACATGACATCTCCCTTGCGTTCCTCCGTAAAGAAACCAATCGGAAGGCTAACCACTTTTCGATACAACTGCGCACGTAAATCACGCAGAACCCCCGTCCGGATGGGCACCATAAAATAGTTAGCCAGCCATGCAGTAAGACATTTAAAACCAGTAAGTATGACCAAACATCCACCCAATAAAAGCAATACATATTGCGCCCCCCGCGTTTCAATCTGCATTTGCAAGAAATAATACAAATTATTCTTTAATAAGTTAATCGTATCCTGCATCGTAGCAGCCTCCGACAACGGCATATATACAGCAGTAGTGTCCGATAACCCAAATAAAATTTGCAAAACCGGAATAATCGTTGCGAAAGAAAAAAGCGACAAAATCGTGGAAAGAATATTGAAAAAAAGATTTGCCACCACTTGCCAACGATATGGAGGTATAAAACGATGAAGAAGAGATAGAATATTCATATGTGTAAATTACAATTAATTTTTACGATTGTTCTCACTAACATACAACAGAATTTGCCTGTCAAATGCAGCCTTATCAATACCTAAATCCGTTTGAATAGGTAAAACTCGTAGTTTATCAGCTAACAAGTCGGTTAAAGCAGTCTGCTTCATTCGCATAAAATCTTTTTCAGTAGTGACAACATATTCAAAATCAGCAGCTTTACATAAGATACGTTGAATATCTTTGGGTGTAAAATTATGGTGATCCGCAAAGGCCAATAACTCAGTATCTGGAAATTTTAGCTGCAAATGTGCTAACATCGGTGATGGATTGGCAATTCCCGTAACTAGTAACGGCGTTGATAAAATATCTAGATTAGCATAACCCACAGAAGAATAATATAAATGCTGATATGAAGCTAAGCGCAATGTATTACTCACAATCCTTCGGTCAATAGGCTGCATCTTGGTGGGACATTTCGTAACAACAACCGCATTGGCACGCGCACTCTCAGCTGGCAAATCACGCAGCGTACCGTAAGGCATAAAATGATCATGCACATAGAGTTTATCGTATGCCGTTAACAATATATAGAACCCTGCACGCAATTTACGATGTTGATACGCATCATCTAAAATGACACATTGCAAGTCTGGAATAATAGTTTGTAACTTTTTGATTCCCATAACCCTATCAGCACATACTGCCACAGGAAGTTCGGGAAAATGGGTATGAATCAGCATCGGTTCGTCGCCAATTGTTATCGCCGAATCTTCTGCACCAGCTAAACGGAAACCATGTGTTTTTCGACCATATCCCCTTGACAAAACAGCCACTTTATATTTGGGCGACAATAATCGTATCAGGTATTCCGTCATCGGTGTTTTTCCTGTTCCACCAACTGCTAAATTTCCAATTACTATGGTAGGTACGCTGACCGTAGATGAAGGCAAAACGCGATCATCATACAACACATTACGCACCCATACGCCAAAAGCGTACAGCCATGAAATAGGTATGAGAAAAATTCTTAAAAGTTTCAATTCTTTAATATTATTGTATTTTCACTTGTGGCATCAATGTCATGATACGCGGTTGAGAAGCAAATTCTCGTACTTGCATGATAAGTCGTTCCTCTGGAGTAGTGGTGTCAAACAATTTGAGCATTTCCTCAAATGGATCTTTCTTCTCAGGATAATCCACAATAGTATATTGCCCCAAACATGCTAATTCAGCCGCCTTCGTAATCGCATTATTAATGTTACCTAATTCATCTACCAGACCTATCTTCAACGCATCTTGTCCTAGCCATACTCTACCCTCGCCTATTTTCTTTATCTCATCTTGCGTCATACCTCGACCATCAGCACAACGTTGAGTGAATAAGTCATAACCACGTTCTACCATATTTTGCATGAGAGCAGTTTCTTGAGGGTTCATACCTCTATAGATAGCATTGATACTCAATGCAGAATGTTTGTTCGTAGATACACCATCAATATCCAAGCCCACTTTCTCGCGAAGTTTGTTGATATTAGGCACAGTTCCAAAAATACCTATGGAACCTGTCAATGTAGTAGGCTCTGCATATATGTAATCAGCATTGCAAGAGATGTAGTAACCACCCGATGCGGCATAATCACCCATAGACACCACTACAGGCACACCTTTATCTTGCAACATTTTTATGGCATGCCAAATCTGCTCGCTGGCATCTGCACTGCCACCAGGACTGTTCACGCGAAAAACTACAGCTTTCACATCATCATCTTTGTAGATTTTTTTGATTGTTTTCAGCATATCGCCTTCTACGATGCCGTCCGTTCCGTTGTCCACAATGCCACCTTCTGCGTATAAAATAGCGACCTTGTCTTTCGCCTCTATCCTGGTGCGCTCCACATTCGTCATCTTACTATTAGACAATAGGTTGTAATCTTTTGTACCAGCATACATACGCAATATAGTATCCATCTCTTGTACATATACCAATGAATCCACGAAGTTATATGCAAGGTATTTCTCTTGTGGTTGCAACGACATGCACTCATCAGCATAGGCGTGCAATTGCTCCGCAGAGATTTTGCGACTATGTCCAACTGCAGCTTTCATCTCACTCCATATACCATCCAAATATCGCTCGGTCTGTTTGCGGTCTGCATCCGACATCGAGGTTCGGAAGTATGGTTCTACAGCCGATTTGAATGTACCTACCTTGAGAATCTGCATTTCAATGCCAATCTTCTCAAACAAACGAGTATAGTACTCCTTTTGGGCAGTTAAACCATCCCACATCAATGTGCCTACTGGATTGAAGAAAATCTTATCTGCTACAGAAGCTATATAATAATTCGTTTGTGTATATGACTCCGAATACGCAATCACAAACTTCCCCGATTGTTTGAAGTCAAGGAGCGCATCTCGAATAGCTTTAGCTGAAGCAGGTCCTGCAGAAAGCGAACCACCCTTAAGGTAGATACCCAAAACTTTGTTATTGTCCTTTGCCAATGCAATATTGCTAAGTAAGTCGCTCAATCCTACAGTAGTGGTTGATTGACCATACATCTCTGCAAAAAGTGCATCAAAGGGATTATCCTCGACAGCTTGCTCTACCAACGTACCTTGCAAATCAATGCGATAGATGGTATTCTCTTCCAATGCTATTGATGGTGTGGACATCATATCTCCCATCAACAAACCAAATAGGAAACATATTCCAAAATACAATCCAATACCGATAAGGGTTTTGCCTAAACACCCCATTTTTCTACGAGGTTGGTCATTGTTTTTTACAAAAATTGCCATAAATTATAAAGTTTTAAAGGTTTTACTTTAGCAGTTTAAATGTCTTGCGGTGATATGGCGTAATACCGTATTGCCGTATTGCCTCATAATGCGCTTTGGTTGGATATCCCATATTTGTATCCCAGTGATATTGTGGATATTGCTCATGTAAACGTAACATATATTCATCGCGATAGGTCTTAGCCAATACACTTGCTGCCGCAATTGACAAGTACTTACCATCCCCTTTGACCACCGTGCGTGCAGGAATCTCCATCACATTTCCTGCGGGGATATATGGTTTCCATTTGTTACCATCTACAATGATATGTTGAGGTCTTACCTTTAATTGATCCAATGCTCGTTGCATCCCTACGATGGAAGCATTGAGAATATTAATTTGGTCGATTTCTTCAGTTGTTACTTCCACTACAGCCCACGCTTGGGCATTTTGTTCTATTTTGGGTCGCAAATATATGCGTTCGTTCTCAGAAAGTTGTTTAGAATCATTGAGCATATCTAGCCAATGGCGATGTTCTTCTTTTTCAAGCAATTGGGAGTCTAATATCACCGCTGCAGCAAAAACACTACCTGCCAATGGTCCGCGACCGGCCTCATCACAGCCTGCTTCCAAAACACCTTCTATGCAACATAGTTGTAACATATCAATCAAAATGGATAACCGATAGCAAAATGAAAACTCATATCCTCTGTCCAATTTAAACCATTAGGTGCTGTACGCCACTGTGTACCAGCCTTATCACCGTATAGGCGACTGGGATCGTATAACTTCACACCAAAATCAATACGGAACACAAATATTGAGAAGTCCAAGCGCAATCCTACGCCGTAAGCCAATGCTATTTGTTTATAGAACTCGTTCCAATGAAACTGACCATAAGGTTGCGTTTCGTAGTCATAGATTGTCCAAATATTGCCAGCATCTACGAATGCGGCCAATTCTATGAACGACCACACTTTAGCTCGATATTCCAAGTTGATATTTAATCGAATATCACCGGATTGATTGTTAAAATCTATTAGACTACCACTACCACGATAGCCACCAGGACCTAAGCTACGGGCTGTCCAACCACGGACACTATTAGAACCGCCAGCGAAATAGCGTTTCTCAAAAGGAACGGCCATAGAGTTGGCATATGGTACTGCCACACCTAAATCTGCATGATAGACCAATCGGTGTGATTCATTAAATATTTGATTATAGGTAAAAGAAACATCTGCCTTAGCAAATTGCGCGAAACGGGTATTAAACAAGGTGTACTTACCCTCATCGTCAGTTGGAAAGTGGAACAATTCTGCTAGTCCCAACATCAGGTTACCTGCACTTTCAATATTATAATTTACATTGGAATAGGATCGAAATGGTTGACGTGAATTATACGAAGAGTAGTTTCCCGAGTACCCCCACCCCACAATAAAATGGCTCTCATAGGAATATTTCAAGATATTGGTTGATTGTAAAAATTGTTCTCGGAAATCATCGCTTATCCAGGGAAGATAGACATAACTAATATCTGCTATGCGGAATTGATGATGTAGATGTTGTGCACGTTGATTCAGTTGATATTGCAGACCTGCATTAAAAATCGAACGTGTATATTCATCGGGACGATTTTGATAATTATAGCTTAAATCAATGGCAAGTGAGTTCGGAAACTTCAATCCTGTTGTAGCTTTGGCTTCGATAGCTCGTCCGCCATTCTGACGCCATTCGTAACTTGCACGACCATCCAATGTAAATTCCTCGGCCCCTCTAAACAGGTTACGATTGGCATATCCCGCACCTACGGCTATGCCCCAATCACCCGCGGAATACGTGCCTTCCGCCTCCACGGATACGGAGTTCATTTTACTACGTGACAAGACAATATGGCAGTCCAATTCGTTTGTTGAGATGGTATCAAAACTGATATCAACGTATTTGATAGGGGATAATTGGTTCAAGTTGCTATATGCGCGTTCGACACGAAATTCGTTGTACGTATCGCCTGGACGAATGGGGCAGGTGCGCATCAACACTTTCTCGCGGAGGAGTTTATCTCCTACCCATGTAAATTCATAATCATCTACATGTGTGGAATTGACACGTTCGCCTTCGGGTTCGCGGCCTATCTCATAATCTATATGAAAATGCACATGTGCTATTGTGTAGTGTCGAAATATCTGCTCTTGTTTGTCTGGGGGCAATTGGTAAAAATAGTCATGAAGGCGTATAGTCAAGTCCACTTGTTCTTTGCCAAGGGTACTATCGGCATCGAACTGAATCAGGGCATCTTCAAAGTAAAAACATCCTTTTCGGCGCATGGCACCTGCTATACGTTGCCGTTCTTGATTCAGCACATCCACATCAAACTGCATACCCTCATAGATTAAAGAGGATCGCTGATTCTCTGCTATTTCTTTCAATTCTGATTGTTGGAAGTTGACTATGTATCGTCGAATGACATATGGTTTACCAGCATGAATATGATAAGTTAGGTTCACCTTTCTATCTTCCACTTGCATGGAGGTGTCCACGTGTGCGTGGAAATAACCTTTATTTTGCATAGCTTTTTGCAGCTGTACCACACTTCTATCGGTCAATTCTGGGGAATAGATAACTGGAGCTTCACCGATTCTGCGGGCATTTTTGCTCGTCCATTTTGCGGTATCGAGTGAAGCCGTGTTATAAATCCCCAACTGCAATTTCCAAAAACCTAAGATTTCTGTATTCTGTTTTTGCTGCAGATAGTTTTTCAAACTGCTTGTTGCTATAGTTTTGGTATCTTCCACTTTAATATTGGCTTTATTCAGCAACATTTCATCTGGGGGCACAAATTTAGTCAAATTGCATCCCGAGATGGATAAAAGGATTACCACCAAAAACAAATTACCTATTTTTTTCGCAAACTTACGCATATTAAATTACGCTGCAAAATTACAAAAAAAAATATACATATGCAAGAAAACGCCATTTTTTTTTGTGTTATTCAATTTCTTTACCTAACTTTAGGCAAAAAAAACGCTATGATTTATGGGTATATCCGCGTAAGTTCCGACAAGCAGACTGTTGAGAACCAGCGATTTGAGATTCAGAATTTCTGCAACACTAAAGGTGTACACATTGACGATTGGATTGAAGAAACCATTTCTGGAACTAAGAACTACACCAAACGGCAATTAGGGCACTTACTACAAAACGCAAACAAGGGAGACACCATTATATGCAGCGAGTTATCCAGATTAGGTAGGAATCTGTACATGATCATGGAGATTCTAAGCATATGCATGTCAAAAGAATGTTTTGTTTGGACAATCAAAGATGGATATAGACTTGGCGATGATATTCAGAGCAAAGTATTGGCTTTTGCTTTTGGCTTATCTGCGGAGATCGAGCGCAACCTCATATCACAGCGAACCAAAGAGGCGTTGGCGCGATTAAAGGCTGAAGGAAAGGCTATTGGACATCCCAAGGGAACGCACAACAACCCCAATTATTTACGGTTACATCGCCACGATGCATATATCCGAAGAGCGCTACAACTAGGAACAAAGCAAGCTGACATCATCCGACACTTGAATACCAATCGATCTACCCTGCAAAGATACATTAAACAACACATTATTACCAGTATGCAAAACGACAAAAAGAACGACTACCCTTAGGATAGTCGTTCGTTGTAGTGCTACGGGGACTCGAACCCCGGTTTACGGCGTGAGAGGCCGTTGTCCTAGGCCACTAGACGATAGCACCATGACCTTTATGTCGCGCTTCCTTTTCGAAAGCGGGTGCAAAGGTACTGCTTTTTTTTGATATGACCAAATTTTTTCAAAAAAAAATGTGTTTTTTGCCGTTTTTTTCTAGTTTAACACCAAAAATAAGCTAGAATCATCCTTTTTCTTCACGTATGGATTACATTATGAACACTTGTCTATAGTTAGTGATTAATTAGTGATTAGTTAGTGATTAATTAGTTATTAATTAGTTATTATTATATATTTACAATGACACTACAAGAAGATTTATGTGATTTTATCACGATTATTTGCATATTTCATTATTTTTTATTACCTTTGCGCGATAATTTAGTATATTGGGCTAAAGATTACTATGACAACGAAATTTGGATATGTTAGAGTGGCGGCAGCTGTTCCACACATGCGTGTGGCGGATTGCAACTATAACGCCACGGAAATCAAAAAACAAATCACCGAGGCCATACAAGAAGGCGTGCAAGTCATTTGTTTTCCAGAGCTCAGCATTACGGGCTACACGTGTGCTGATCTATTCTTCACACAGCAGTTGCAAAAGGACGCGCTTACTGCACTAGAAGACGTTTGTACATTCACTAGAAACCTACCAATCATTGTCTTGGTTGGAGCACCGCTAAAGGTAGATAATAACCTGTATAACTGTGCTTTTGTCATGACGGATGGAGAGGTTGTAGGGGTTGTCCCTAAAATCAACTTACCGAATACCGGAGAGTTTTACGAAAAGCGTTGGTTCTCTTCGGGAAGAGATGTACTGGAAAACAACGTCAATAGCATCCGTCCGCGTATCCCTACCATCGAGTTATGGGGAAGCGATGTCCCATTCGGAATTGATTTACTTTTCACTACCAAGGACTATAGTTTTGGTATCGAGATATGCGAGGATCTCTGGTCGCCGCTACCTGCAAGTACACAATTGGCGATACAAGGTGCAGAGATTATTTTCAACCTATCTAGTAGCAACTGTGTGACAGGCAAGCATATGTTTCGCCAGCGCATGATTACCCAGCAATCGGCACGTGTCCATTGCGGCTATGTTTATACTTCTTCTGGAATTGGTGAATCAACCACTGACATTGTTTTTTCAGGTAGCACATACATTGCTGAAAATGGTGATATGCTAGAGATTGGCGAGCGTTTCCAAATGAATAGTAGCATGATTATTTCAGAGATTGATGTAGAGCGTTTGCGTATTGACCGCCAGCGAAACACCAATTTCACCCACGACAAGCATGGGCATTACCGTCATATCAATGTCGCTCCGCTGGAGCAATCTATATCTTCATCCACTCATAGCCTCATGACCTCATCGCCTGATGAAGGTCCCCTACATCGACATTTCACCATGAAGCCCTTCTTACCAAAACGTAAAGAAAGCATAGACTATTGTGAGGATGTGCTTAACTTGCAAGTACACGGACTACTACGTCGATGGCAGCACACTCATGCTGAGACTTTGGTTATTGGCATATCAGGAGGATTGGATTCCACACTAGCGCTGATTGTCAGCATATTAGCAGCTGACAGACTTGGATATAATCGGTCGCAAGTGATTGGAGTTACAATGCCTGGATTTGGGACTAGCGATCGCACATATAACAACGCTGTCGCAATGATGGAGGAGTTAGGAATCAGCATACATGAGATTCCTATCCGAGATATGGCTACGCAACATCTCAACGATATTGGGCACGATCTAAATACCCACGATATTACTTATGAAAATGCGCAAGCGCGCATACGAACGCTCGTATTGATGGACCTTGCCAATAAATACAATGGACTGGTAGTGGGTACTGGAGATATGAGCGAGTTGGCTCTCGGTTGGGCTACATACTGCGGAGACCACATGTCTATGTACGGAGTGAACGCGGGAGTACCAAAAACCCTAGTACGATATCTAGTACAATATGCAGCTGAAAATCTATTCGGAGACCGATTGCGAGAGATCCTGATGGACGTAATTGACACACCTGTTTCACCAGAACTATTGCCTACGGATGAAGAGGGGAATATTGCACAAATAACAGAAGATAAAGTGGGACCATATGAACTGCACGATTTCTTCCTATATTATTTCTTGCGATATGGCTTTACCAGAGAGAAGATTGCGTATATGGCAAGCATAGCTTTCGAAGGAGTGTATTCCGAGCAGATAATCAATCATTGGCTGAATGTATTTATGCGGCGATTCTTCACACATCAGTTCAAACGTAGTTGCTTGCCTGATGGGCCAAAGGTGATTGGTGTAAGCCTCTCGCCACGTGGAGACCTACGCATGCCATCTGATGTGGCTATAAACTAACATAGCCTATCTAAATATTGTGAAAATGTAACTATACAGATATATGAAACGAATTATTTATACTTTCTTTGCGGTCATGGCGATAGCATTGACTGCACAAGCACAAATCGTGCAGCCTATTAAGTGGGCGGGTGCCATTGAAGGCGATAGTATCAAACTGACTGCTACTATTGAAAATGGATGGCATCTTAACATCATCGAATTAGGTGATGGGTTTTACATGGATGAATACGAAGGTACGTTCACCGAAACGGTAACTAAAGCGGACACTATTCGAGTGCGCTACAATGCTTGCGATGACAAGATGTGTACGGCTCCTGAGACATGGGAGTTTGTATATAACAGCGACAGCGATCTAGCTTCTAACAGCGACAGCGGTCTAACAGCCGAAAGCGGTCAATCCATCTGGTGGATATTCGTCATGGGCTTACTGGGTGGTCTATTGGCTATCTTCACCCCATGCGTATGGCCTATTATTCCAATGACGGTGTCCTTCTTTATCAAACGCGGCGGTGCTGCCAAAGGAACAACCAACGCACAAGTGGTTCGCGACGCGATTCTCTACGGACTGAGCATCGTGATTATCTACGTGGGTTTAGGTCTATTGGTAACACTCATCTTCGGTGCTTCTGCACTCAACGCTTTGAGTACCAACGCAGTGGTGAACATTATTTTCTTCCTGATTCTGGTATTATTTGCGGCATCGTTCTTCGGGGCATTTGAGATTACCTTGCCAAGTTCATGGTCCACAGCACTCAATAGTAAGTCGAGCAACACGACTGGTTTCCTCAGTATTCTGCTCATGGCGTTCACCTTGGTGATTGTGTCGTTCTCTTGCACAGGTCCTATCATTGGCACCTTGCTCGTGGAGGCAGCTGGCAAATCTATCCTCGCCCCAGCGATGGGTATGCTTGGTTTTGCATTGGCTTTGGCATTGCCATTCTCACTGTTTGCCATGTTCCCATCAGTACTGAAGAAATTGCCTAAGTCGGGCGGCTGGATGAATACCTTCAAGGTCACTTTGGCTTTCCTCGAGTTGGCATTGGCATTGAAGTTCCTCAGCGTAGCTGACTTGGCATACGGATGGCATATCCTCGACCGCGAAGTGTTTGTATCGCTTTGGATTATCATCTTCTCGCTCTTGGGCTGCTACTTGTTAGGATGGATTTCGTTCCCACACGACGATGAGGACCATCGCAAGACCAGTGTTACACGCTTCTTCTTGGCAGTTATTTCACTCTCCTTTGCAATGTACATGGTACCTGGCTTGTGGGGCGCACCATTGCGTGCAATCTCTGCTTTCGCACCACCAATGTCCACACAAGATTGGGTGATGAGTGCTGGCGGACAGGTATCGGGAATCGGGACTCCAGTATCCAACAATGACTATAAGACCATGACCAACAACGGTGGTCAAATCACTTTCACCGACTACGATGAGGGTATGGCTTATGCGAAGGAGAACAATATGCCTGTGTTCTTGGACTTCAACGGTTTTGGTTGTGTGAACTGCCGCAAGATGGAGGCAGCGGTACTCAGCAAACCCGAAGTGGAAGAGCATATGCACAAGTATGTACTTATCTCGCTCATCGTGGACGACAAGACTAAATTGCCAGAGCCAATCACTGTAGAGGAGAACGGCAAAACGGTGACATTGAAAACCATAGGCGACAAGTGGAGTTATGTGCAACGCACAGAATATCAATCCAATGCGCAACCCTACTACATGCAACTTGATGCCGATGGCAATCGCATTGTAGAAACGAGTTATGCCTACGATGAAGATATTGAGAAGTTCCTCAATTGGTTAAAATACTAAGCTATGTTCGAGAAAAAGACAACTTCTAGCT
>JAZNMT010000086.1:0-10827 GCA_045579895.1 Paludibacteraceae bacterium | reverse complement strand
ATGACTTCGATATTACCAACCAAATGGCGCAACAAGTAATGACACTCACCAAAGAACTGCCTGGTGCACGTGACGTCTATGCCGACCGCGATGAAGTCGGATCGTAGCCATGTCGTTCTGTGAGCCAAGGAGTTGGGTCTAGTCATTGTCTTCCTAAGACCGCTTGGCCTCCGACTTGGCTATGACTTCGATATTACCAACCAAATGGCGCAACAAGTAATGACACTCACCAAAGAACTGCCTGGTGCACGTGACGTCTATGCCGACCGCGATGATGACCGCCCTGAAATCAAAATTGTAGTGGACAAAGAGAAAGCAAGTCGTCTTGGATTGACTTCTGCTACCATATCTTCCTACCTGCGTAACCGCGTAAATGGTATGGCTGTGGGCTTCCTCAAAGAGGATGGTTCGGAGTATGATATCCTCGTTCGCCTCAAGGAGGAAAACCGCAACTCTATCAGCGATGTGCTTGACTTCTCTATCCCTACCCCAACTGGCAAGACTATCAAACTGTCAGAAGTCTGCTCAGTGGACGAGTATTGGGCTCCACCTACTATCGCACGTAAGAGTCGTCAGCGTATTGTGACCGTCAAGGTTACACCATTCGAGACTACATTGGGCGAACTCGCACAAGCCATTGAGACACAAGTACTTCCTCAAGTAGATGCCCCTGCTGGATACACTATGCGTATAGCGGGTTCGTATGAGGACCAACAAGAGACCTTCGGCAAGATGGGTATGCTGGGTATGCTGATTATCCTGCTCGTGTATATCGTGATGGCATCGCAGTTCGAGTCGTTCAGCAAACCTGCTATCATCATGTTCTCCGTACCATTTGCGCTCTCGGGTGTGATTATAGCCCTATGGCTCACCAATACTTCTCTGGATATGATTGGCGCACTGGGTCTGGTACTCCTTGTGGGTATCGTGGTGAAGAACGGTATCGTGCTTGTGGACTATATCAACCTCATGCGCGAGCGTGGACACGAACTCAACGAAGCTATCCAGATGTCAGGCGAGAGCCGTCTGCGCCCTGTATTGATGACCGCATTTACCACTATTCTCGGTATGGTGCCAATGGCAGTGAGCCAAGGTGAAGGTGCCGAGATGTGGCAACCATTGGGTATCGTCGTTATCGGTGGTTTGACCGTTAGTACCTTCTTGACTCTATACATTGTACCTGTCATTTATGGTGCAATGTCTAAGAAAGGTGAACGCGACAAACTCAAGAAAGTGCGCGAGAACTTCATCTTCATGGACATCAAAGTGGAGGACTGCGAAGAAAAAGAAAAATAAGAATCAAGAACCAAGAGCCAAGAGCCAAGACTGATTGTCTTGATTCTTGGTTCCTGGCTCCTTAATCCAAATGTAATTATGAAATCTGTAATGATAGTATTCAATCAAGCTAACACCGAACGTGTGGAGTATATGCTTGATATGTTAGAAATACGCGGTTTTACTTTCTTCGAGGAGGTGCAGGGTCGTGGTAGTAAGAATGGTGAGCCACGCCGTGGTACCCACGCATGGCCAGAGATGAACTCATGTGTCATCACCATCGTACCAGACGAGAAAGTTCCTGTGCTACTTGAGGCTGTAAAGAAACTTGACAAACGCAACGAAGAAGTCGGCGTCCGCGCCTTCATGTGGAATATCGAAGCTACTGTATAAAATCATTTATAAGATATATGAGAGTCATCATAAACCTATGATTCCAACAGAATCCAATAAAAAAGCGATGTGTTACACATCGCTTTTTTATTATATCTATCGTACTTTATCATTCTGCCTTACGCCCGAAAATCGAACTCGTGAGCTAACGAGAGTCAAAGCACAAAAAAAGAAACAACCATTAAGTTGCTTCTTTTGCGGTGCGGACGAGACTCGAACTCGCGACCCCATGCGTGACAGGCATGTATTCTAACCAACTGAACTACCGCACCAATCGTTGTATGTACACTTCCTTTTCGAAAGCGGGTGCAAAGGTACTGCTTTTTTTTGATATGACCAAATATTTTTCAAAAAAAATGTACTTTTATGTGTTTTTTTTGTTTTTCGTAGGCATTTTTGTGACTTTAAGAGGTCAAAAAACAGTTTTTTTTGCATATCTCCTCAAAAAATAGTAACTTTGCACACTATTTATAAATTGTAATAGTCAAATCTTTAAATATTATGTCCGTACATGTTCAAAATACGCGCATGACGACCACCCGTCTACGCCAAATGAAACAAAAAGGTGAGAAGATAGCCATGCTCACTAGTTATGACTTCACATTGACTACACTATTGGATGAGGCAGGAATTGATATGATTTTGGTAGGCGATAGTGCCTCTAACATCGTGTGCGGAAATTCCTATACACTCCCTATTACGATAGATGAGATGATATTCCTCGCTCGAGGTGTAGTGCGTGCAGCTAAGCATTGTCTTGTAGTATTGGATATGCCTTTTGGTAGCTATCAAGTTAGCGAAGAAGATGCCGTACGCAATGCTGTGCGTATGATGAAAGAGTCTGGGGCAGATGCACTCAAATTGGAAGGAGGCGAAGAGATCTTACCTGCCATTCGCCACATGATACAAGCAGGTGTACCAGTAATGGGACATCTGGGACTAACTCCTCAGAGTGTAAATCAATTAGGCGGATATGGTCTGCGCGCAAAAGAGGAAGCAGAAGCTGAGAAACTGCTCCACGATGCTAAATTACTGGATGAAGCGGGCTGTTTTGCTATCGTGTTGGAGAAAATCCCCACTGCATTAGCTGAGCGTGTCACAAAAGCCGTATCCTGCCCTACTATCGGCATCGGAGCTGGAAACGTTACAGACGGACAAGTACTCGTACTACATGATATGTTAGGGCTAAACCTAGGATTCAAACCTAAATTCTTACGACACTTTGCACAATTAGGCGAAGAAGTAAAAGATGCAGTAGGCGAATATATAGATGCTGTAAAGCAATCTACATTCCCTAATGATACAGAAGCATATTAAAGATTTGCATATTCCGTATTTTTTTCGTACCTTTGCAGCCAAATAAAAAACATTAAAATAGACAATAATATATAAAACTTTTAAATGATAATCGTATGACAATGACAAAGAGTCCCTTGCAAATTGCACGCGCTGCGTATCAACCAAAGATGCCAGTAGCATTGCAAGGCAATGTAAGCCTCAAAGAAGGCGCTAAAACGCAATCCGTAGCAGACCAAGAGGAGATTCAAAAACTCTTCCCTAACACCTACGGTATGCCTGTTATCGAGTTTGAACCTGCTGCTAAGGCAGTTGCTGTGGATGCATTTAACGTGGGTGTGATTCTTTCTGGTGGTCAAGCACCTGGTGGACACAACGTAATATGCGGTTTGTTTGATGCATTGAAACGTATCAATCCTAACAACAAACTTTTTGGTTTCCTTGGAGGACCAAGTGGGCTAGTAGATGGTAAGTACGCAGAACTCACTGCCCCTATTATTGACGAATATCGCAATACGGGAGGTTTTGACATCATCGGTTCTGGCCGTACCAAACTGGAAGAAACTTGGCAATTCGACAATGGTATCAAAGTGTGCAACGAATTGGGTATCAAGGCTA
Organism: Paludibacteraceae bacterium; assembly: GCA_045579895.1. Classification (GTDB taxonomy): domain Bacteria; phylum Bacteroidota; class Bacteroidia; order Bacteroidales; family Paludibacteraceae; genus Colicola. The sequence continues at coordinate 7,245 of JAZNMT010000086.1, read as the reverse complement.
TCGTAATCATCGGTGGAGATGATAGCAACACTAACGCATGTGTACTCGCTGAATACTACTTGCAAAAGAACTGCGGCATCCAAGTCATTGGTTGTCCTAAGACTATTGATGGTGATCTCAAGAACGAAATGATTGAGACTAGCTTTGGATTCGATACTGCCTGCAAGACTTTCGCAGAACTCATTGGTAACATCCAACGAGATGCAAACTCCGCTAAGAAGTACTGGCACTTTATCCGTCTTATGGGTCGATCTGCCAGCCATATCGCACTAGAGTGCGCATTGCAAGCACAACCAAACGTATGTCTTATCTCTGAGGAAGTAGAAGCTAAAAGCATGACCCTCAACGAAGTCGTAGAGCAAATCGTAGAAGTCATCGTTGCTCGTGCTAATGCTGGATTGAACTTTGGTACAATCCTTATTCCTGAAGGTTTGATTGAGTTCATACCTGCTATGCGCGTTTTGATTCAAGAGTTGAACGACATGCTTGCTGAGAACGAGGAATTTGCGGCATTAGAAGGCGATGACGCTAAACGTGAATACGTAAAATCTATGCTCTCACCTGCATCATGCGAACTCTATCGCAGTCTGCCAAAGGGTATTGCTAAGCAACTCACCCTTGACCGCGACCCTCACGGCAACGTGATGGTGAGCCAAATCGAAACAGAGAAACTGCTCATCGAAATGGTACAAAAACGTCTTGCACAACTCAAAGCTGCTGGTACATACAAAGGCAAATTCTCTGCCCTCAACCACTTCTTTGGTTACGAAGGACGTTGTGCTATTCCATCTAACTTCGATGCTGATTACTGCTACAGCCTGGGTAACACCGCTGCTCACCTTATCGCAGCTGGCAAGACAGGTTATATGGCATTGGTGAAGAACTTGACCAAGCCTGCATGTGAGTGGGTGGCTGGTGGCGTACCTGTGACCATGATGATGAACATGGAGCGTCGACATGGTAAAATGAAACCAGTAATCCAAAAAGCATTAGTGGATCTCAATGGGGCACCATTCAAGTATTTGGCGGCTCACCGTGCAGACTGGGCTGACCCACAACTTAGCTACATCTATCCAGGTCCAATTCAATACTATGGTCCTGCAGAAGTGTGCGACCAACCTACTCGCACCCTCATGCTTGAGCAAGAAGGCAAGTGATTAGACTGCTAACTTTGATATTATTGATGGTTTCGAGTGTATGCCATGCGCAATACTCGAACCATCAGTTATATCGGGCCTATCTCGATAGAGATATGTCAACATGGGAGTTATACATCACTACAGCCAATTGGGATAGCCTTAATGTAGAGGAAAAAAAACTACTACTCAACTACGAATATGGTTTCGCAGCGTATTACGTATCACACATAGGCGGCAATGGCGCAGAGGAACTGCTCAACAGATATGAAAAACACATACATGCTAGCAAGGGGATCATTACAGACGCCGAATACTATGCACATCTGTCAGGACTAAATAGTTACAAACTGTCGTTGGATAAATCACGTCTTATCAAGTATAGTAGCGGGATTTTTGATAATATCAAACGAGCTATAAACTTGGACGACAATAACCCATTCGTGCTCACTATGCAAGGAAATGTAGAATTCTATAGTCCCTTCGGTAGCAAGAAAAAAGCATTGGGATACTACCTCAAAGCAGATAGTATATACCACCAAATGCCTAATACGAATGAACTCTGGAACGTACGTGCTGTACAGATGACGATTGTGCAATGCTTGGATAAATTGAATAAGGCGGAAGAAGCCAAGCAACGCTGTGCGCAATACCTCGAAGAAGAACCCAACTGTTTAATTTTTCAGAGTCTATGGGCGGAACTGAAAAATAAGTGAGCTCTGAAAATTTTCAACTTTTAAAACATATTACACTTATTCAACTGATATGAGATTAATTAAAAATCCATGGATAGGTACAGAAGGATACCACTGCTTTGGTTGCTGCCCTGACAATCCTTTTGGATTACAGATGAAATTTTATGAAGAGGGCGATGATGTCGTGTGTTTATGGCATCCTTCATCACGTTATCAATCGTGGGATAACACATTACATGGTGGTGTACAATCTGTGTTGTTGGATGAGATTTGTGGCTGGGTAGTATTTCATAAATTGCAAGCATCGGGAGTAACAGCGAAAATGGAAACACGTTTTCGCAAACCAGTATTAATACGCCAACAATTTATAGAGTTACGTGCGCGCTTGCGTGAGATACGCCGTAATATAGCTATTGTTGATGGCGAAATTAGAAGTGCAGAAGGGGAAATGTTAGTGGAATGTACATGCACATATTTTACTTTTGACCCGGCACACGCACCTGAAGGGGTGCCTTACCGACCTACAAAACTTGTGGAGGAAGAATTAACGAGGGAGGAAGTACTTGCATTGTCTAGTATTTAGAGGATGCTGCGCTATTGTTTAGTGGAGAAATGGGCGGATATTAACTATTAATTATTAATTGATTTATGAAACATCATTTTTTACATTATATGGATCAGGTGATCCATAATCGTTGGCGAGATGTCGCCTTTGTGGATTACGGAGAGAAAAAACAATACACTCATGGCGAAGTGGCACAACAAGTGCAACGTTTACACAAATTGTTTCGCCTATTAGGGATTCAACCTGGAGATAAAATTGCGATTGCCAGTCGCAACTGCTCCAACTGGGTAGTTTCCTACATGGCAATTATGTCTTACAAAGCAGTAGCAGTAACACTCTTGCAAGATTTCAAAGCCGAAGACCTTGCACGACTTATTGAACACTCCGATGCCAAAATGCTCATCGTAGGACCATACGTATGGCGCGAACTACAAAACCAAAAGTTACCTGAATTACAAGCAATTATGTCAATGGATGACTTCTCTTTCATCCATCTCGCAGAGCCATACAATGGCAATGTAGAGCACGTCATGAGCGAACCATCAACACTTACAGAAAATACTTTCTTCTCACTCGTTAGGGATGGTGAGATAGATTTAGATTCGCTAGCATTGATTAATTATACTTCGGGTAGTACAGGTTCGCCTAAGGGTGTGATGGTCAGCCACCGTTCGCTGAGTAATAACACGGAGAATGGCATGCATATCCTACCCGTAGAGCCAGGACAGCGCGTGGTCAGCATGTTGCCTCTGGCACACATGTTTGGTCAGTTGGCAGACTTCCTATATCCATTCAGCGCAGGTGCCACCATTTATTACCTCACCAAAGCCCCTACCCCAAGTATTTTGCTCAAGGCGATGGCGGATGTCAATCCATATCTGGTGGCTACAGTGCCATTGGTGATTGAGAAGATTCACAAGAAGAAATTGGATCCACTATTATCTAAACCAGTGTTGAAGTTCTGTTGGTACACACCGGGGGTAATGAACCTGATCCGTGCGTATGTCAAGAAATCGTTAGTGAAAGCGTTTGGCGGTCAAGTACGCTACTTCCTCTGCGGTGGCGCAGCGATGAATCCAATTGTCGAGAAATGCTTGATGGATGTCAACTTCCCATTATCTATCGGCTTTGGTATGACAGAGTGTGGACCACTGGTCAGTGGTTTGCCACCTAAATATTTCAAACGCCGCAGTTGCGGTGCGCCTGTACCAGGCATGGAGGCTAAGATTGATAATCCTAACGAGAAAGGTGAAGGCGAGATTTTGGTTCGTGGCGAAAATGTCATGATGGGTTACTACAAGAACGAAGAAGCTACCAAAGCTGCATTCACCGAAGATGGTTGGTTGCGCACAGGCGATCTGGGGTACATGGATAAGAAGCAGAATATCTTTATCCGTGGACGTATCAAGAGCATGTTCCTTGGCGCAAGCGGACAAAACATTTACCCCGAAGAGATTGAAGACAAACTCAATAACCAAATGGGCGTGGCAGAATCTGTGGTTGTAGAACGCGAAGGCAAACTCATTGGGTTGGTCTTCCCTGATGAGGAAGCTACCAAAGGTTTCTCACTCTCTGAGGTGGAACGCATGATGAAAGAGAACCTAAAGAAACTCAATGAATTACTCCCATCCTACTCGCGTGTCCACGATATTGAAGTGAAACAAGAACCCTTCGAGAAAACCCCTAAAAAGAGCATTAAGCGATTTCTATACAAGTAAAGACCTTATAGACTTTTATTCCTTACCACAAAAAAAAGGTTGCTCAATATGAGCAACCTTTTTTATGACGCTTAATTATTTCCTTGGTGCAGATACATATGTAGGATAGAAGACTTGCTTCAAACTGTCCACCAAATTGTGGTGATTCTTCAGCAGTACATTCGATGGGAAATAGCATTCACCTGTAATACCAGGAATAGAACGATTGAGTCTTAATTGACGGCAAATTTCATTACCTTCGTTCCATGCCGCTGCCATTCTTGGATTGCCCATATGGTATGGAGCCATACCAATATATACACGACATTTATCTGTTGCATGTTGAGCCCACCAGTGAGCAAGAATCTCATAATCAGCGACTTTTTTACCAATCTCCCAATAGAGTTGAGGCACTACATAATCAATCCAACCTTTCTCCATCCACAAAAGAATATCCGCATAGAGTTGATCATAGTTTTGTAAGCCATTAGTTTCGCTACCGCGTGGGTCATTGACTTTATTGCGCCAGATACCAAACGGAGAGATACCAAACTGCACGTGTGGCTTGATACTATTAATGGTATTACGCACTTGCTCTATAGCCAAGTTTACATTGTCACGACGCCAGTCACCTACGTTGTCAAAACCGCGTGGGTCTTTGGCAAACGCATCGGCATCTGGAAACTCCTCACCTGCAACAGGATAAGGATAGAAATAGTCATCCATATGAATGGCTTGGATATCATAGCGAGTAACAAGGTCTGCCACCACTTTGCAGAGGAAGTCGCGTGTCTCTTGCAAATGAGGTGCAAAATACCACTGTGTACCATATTTCAAGAACCAATCTGGATGTTTGTGATAGATATGGTTAGTCGCTAAATCTTCTATCTTTGCGCCACCACCTGTCACGCGATAAGGGTTAATCCATACGTGAACGTCAATACCACGTTTGTGCGCTTCCTTGCAAACGAACTCCAATGGATCGTAGGTAGCGGCTTCACCTTGCTTGCCAGTAAGCCATGCACTCCATGGCTCTAACTCTGATTGATACAAAGCATCTGCGGTAGGGCGTACTTGAAAAACGATAGCATTCAAGTGCATTGCTTGGAAGGAATCCAGCATGGCGATCATGTCAGCTTTTTGTTGTTCATAATTACCAATCGCTGCTTTGGTTGGGAAGTCAATGTTAGCTACTGTGCTCACCCATGTAGCACGGAAATATGGCTCCGATGCAAACGACAAGTATGCACAAGCCACAAATAGGGATGTTAAAAAGGTCTTTTTCATGTAATTATAATTTATTAATTATTAATTTATAGTCTTAATTCAAAAAGATTCGCTGCGCGAATATTTTCAGATAGTCCATCCAATTCTGCCATGAGTGTCCGCCTGCGGATTCGTGGTACTCGTATGGATATTGCTTTTCATCCAGATATTGGCGATAGATGACATTATCTTCATATAAGAAATCATCCACGCCACAAGCGATCCAATAGAGTTGTGGTGGATTGGCAAATTGCTGTTGCAATAATGCTTCTGTTTGTTGGTATGCAGGTTTGTCGGACAATGCCAATGCATTCATCTCTATCGTACGCTCAGAATGAGGTTGTTTCGAATGCGGAACATATAGCGCAGAGAATATACCTACATAGTCAAAACTTTGGTTGAGCAATGCCGCTGTGTGCATGGTGTGGAATCCTCCCATAGACAGTCCTGCTATGGCTCTATGTTGTTTATCATTGATGGTACGGTAGTGTGCTTCTGTCCAGGCGATGAGTTGGCTGAAGCTCTCTTCAAAGGTGCTCTCCATCCATAGACGTGTTTCAGGGGCATAGTATTTACCAGTTTGCTCCAAATAGCCATTTGGCATTACTACAATCATAGGTGAGCATAGCTCGTTGACAATCAACGAGTCGAGAATAGTTTTAGCGCAACCTTTAGTCATCCAACCTGTCTCATCATCGCCGCTGCCATGCAGTAGATAAAGTACAGGATACTCTTCTTCGGAAGTTTCATACCCTGCTGGTAAATAGACTGCAACACCAGCTTCACCAATGGAGGAAGGATAGGATGTTACGATTACTTGACTTGGTTCAATAGATTGTTTCGTTTTTGGGCAGCACCCTGCACACGCGATGAACAGTACGAGTGCGAGGATATTCAAAGATTTGCTTTTCATGATGTTTGATATGTATAATTGGAGTTACGCATAAATGCGGTGCAAAATTACTACAAAAAATGCACATACACAAGTATATGAATATATTTTTTTAAAAAAAGTTTTTAGCGAATAAGAATACGCTGTTAGACCACATACAGCGGAAATATAAAAGAATATCGCCCACAAGTTTGTGGGCGATATCGTTGTATGTAAATAATCGGATTACTTGCTCAATGCCAACGCTACGTTCACAGCGCAAGCTACGGTGCAACCTACCATTGGGTTGTTACCAATACCGAGGAAGCCCATCATCTCAACGTGTGCAGGAACTGAAGAAGAACCAGCGAATTGAGCGTCAGAGTGCATACGACCCAATGTGTCGGTCATACCATAAGATGCAGGACCTGCAGCCATGTTATCTGGGTGCAAAGTACGACCTGTACCACCACCAGATGCTACAGAGAAGTATGGTTTGCCTTTCAACACGCGCTCTTTCTTGTATGTACCAGCTACTGGGTGTTGGAAACGAGTTGGGTTAGTAGAGTTACCTGTGATAGACACATCTACGTTCTCGTGCCACATGATAGCCACACCTTCGCGTACATCGTCAGCACCATAGCAGTTCACCTTAGCACGTGGACCGTTGCTATAAGGTTTTTGACGAACCACTTTCAACTCGCCAGTAGCGTAGTCGAACTCTGTTTGTACGTAGGTGAAACCGTTGATACGGCTGATGATCATAGCAGCGTCTTTGCCAAGACCGTTGAGGATAATACGAAGTGGTTTTTGGCGAACTTTGTTAGCCATCTCTGCAATCTTGATAGCACCCTCAGCAGCAGCGAAAGACTCGTGACCTGCCAAGAAAGCAAAACACTCGGTCTCCTCGCGGAGCAGACGTGCTGCCAAGTTACCGTGACCAATACCTACAAGGCGGTCATCAGCTACAGAACCTGGGATACAGAATGCTTGCAAACCGATACCGATTGCCTCA
>JAZNMT010000085.1:0-4088 GCA_045579895.1 Paludibacteraceae bacterium | reverse complement strand
ACTCGACAAGAAATTTGCCTTTTACCTTATCTCTTCTTCGCTTGTTAAGCAACAGTTAAGTGCTGCTGCTCAACAAACAAAGATTCGTCATACTTCGCCCGATAAAATTAAAGACTGCGTAGTATGGATACCCGAATTAGCAGAGCAAAAACGCATCGGACAGTTATTGTATTCTCTTGACCAGAAAATAGCTATCAATCGTCAGATAAATGATAATTTACCGACACTTGACCATTCATTAGCAGTGGCAACAACTCATCTCGCTGCTTAGTGAGTGTTGCTATCTCTTTTGTAAGGACAAACTGCTCATCTGCGATTTGTGTCATTCTCTCAACCCATACTAAGTATCCCAATGTATTACAAGGCATTAGTATAGGGAATTTACATAAATCTTCTCTTGAAACCTCCTTAAATGTAGTTCCTGTGCCAAGTTGTTCAATTTGCTTTATATGATGCTTGATGTAGTAGTACAAATACAAAGAGTTTTTAGCGTCATGCGGAACAAGATTTTTGAATCCCTGATTAGTACACAATTTTGCTTTGGTTATCGAAACGAGTCCGATGGGAGCACGACTTGATAGTAATACTGAGTTGGCTGGCAATAGATTTGTACTGCAATAATTATATCCCAGTTGACTTATATTCCTCTCTCCTTGATATACAAATTTAGATTGCTGATCTGATAGATCTTTTGGAGTTATCCATATTATATCCCCTCCATAATTCAAAGGGTTTGCAGTTGAGGGCGTAGCTCCGTTCTTAATCTCGGCAAAATCTATGAGATTCACTACATTCCAACCCTCGGGAATTTCTCGCTTCAACTTCTCATTCCAGACCATCTTACCGCCGCTTGACTTGTAAGGTTTGCCCTCCTCGTTCGGGAAGTCAAACTGCACAAACCAATAGTCGTAGAGCTGCTTTGCCATCGCCTCTAAATTATCATTTATCGCACGATTAAGAGCTATTTTATCATCAAGAGTAGATAGAGCAGCGGCAATTTGTCGCTGCTCTTTTATTGTGGGAATATCAAGTTCTAATCCACAAATGTCAGAAATGGCAATACTTGATTGGTTAATAGCGTCCTTTCTGATTGAATCAATCAATTTTTTGAAGTAAGATGTTTGGAATAGATAATTTGCATATTGAGCATCAAGAAGTTCTGGGTTAGTTTTAATGCGCAACACATTCATGCCGTGTATGATTGTCTCATCATTATCCTTACGATATAATACGGTTCGTCCCAGAAACTCCCTGCTATTGATATGCGACATTAAAATATCGCAATCGTCCAATACATAGTCTTTATATGGCGTTATATCAAAGATGTCAGCATAACCCATCCTATCTCTATTAAATCGACCATTAGAGAGAGTCTCTATTCGAGTAATAGGATATCCAACAGCACCTTTGCGCTGCTGTATTACAGCCCCATTTTTGATTAACAAAAAACAATCTTTAAGTTTATATTTTGCCATAAATATCTCTCAATTCCTCAACAAAGATAATATATTTTATGCAATCTAACAATTTCCCTTCAGCTAAATGATAATTTAGAGGCGATAGCAAAGCAGCTCTACGACTATTGGTTTGTTCAGTTTGACTTCCCGAATGAGGAGGGCAAACCTTACAAATCAAGTGGGGGCAAAATGATCTGGAATGATAAGCTAAAACGACAAATACCAGAGGGGTGGCATTGTGGTACTCTTTTGGATATAGCAATATACACCAATGGTTTGGCTTGTCAGAAATTCCGCCCAACCGATGAGAACAAACTCCCTGTTATTAAAATCAAAGAAATGCACGACGGCATATCCCCTGATACAGAGTTTGTAAAATCAGACATACCAGAGGCGGTTAAAGTTTATGATGGAGATGTTCTTTTCTCATGGTCTGCTTCGCTTGAGGTTATGTTGTGGGCGTATGGAGATGGCGGCTTGAATCAGCACATCTTTAAAGTAACCTCAAAGAATAATTATCCACGATCGTTCTATTTCTACCAGCTAATTGATTACATCGGGAACTTTAAGAGAATAGCAGAAGCGAGGAAGACAACGATGGGACATATTACACAAGATCACCTAAAGCAAAGCACTATTGCTTTGCCTCCTAATGCTGATATTGCGAATAAGTTAGAGGAGAGATTGTTGCCCGTTTTTGATGCACTTATAACTAACAGTCAAGAGATAATGAATCTCACTAAACAACGAGACGAGTTGTTACCGTTGCTAATGAGTGGTCAAGTGTCGGTAATTTATCATTTATCGAAGAGTTATATGCGCCAATTCGTATATTCTTACTATCATAGTCTAAAAAACACTATGAAACAGAAGTTTATACACTCGGTACTACAAGAACTTTCCAAAGTATTAGACTCGCAACAACTTGATTTTGTTGAAAATACATTAGAACAGAAGTTGCTTGATTTAGATGTTATTGAGCAAGTAACAAATGAAGAGCTCGTCAGTCAAGAGAATGATGAGTTACTTACGGCTTTTCTCTCGGCAAAGAAAATCGAGGGTTGCTCAGCAAAGACAATCAAATATTACAAATCAACCATCAATCACCTTTTTGACGAAATAGGCAAAACTACCGCTGAGATTACGACCAATGATATTCGCTCGTATTTAGCATACTATCAAGAGCAAAAAAAATCGAGCAAGGTAACCATTGATAATATGAGGCGTATATTTTCCAGCTTTTTCTCGTGGTTGGAAGACGAGGACTACATCGTTAAAAGTCCTGTAAGACGCATACACAAGGTTCGCACAGACACTCTGGTTAAAGAGGTTATCAATGATGAATGTATGGAGTTATTAAGGGATAATTGCACAGAGATTAGAGATCTGGCAATGATTGATTTATTAGCCTCGACGGGAATGCGTGTTGGAGAGTTGGTGCAGATGAATATTGATGATGTAGATTTCCAAGAAAGACAGTGCAAAGTCTTTGGCAAAGGAAATAAAGAGCGAGAGGTATATTTCAATGCGCGAGCTAAAATCCATTTACAACAATACATTTCACAACGAGAGGATGATAACCCTGCACTCTTTGTCTCATTCTCGTCGCCACATAAGAGGTTGTCGATTAGCGGTGTTGAGGTAAGGCTGCGAACATTAGGAAGGCGTATTAATTTACCAAAGATTCATCCTCACAAATTTAGGAGAACTCTTGCGACGATGGCGATTGACAAGGGTATGCCAATCGAGCAAGTCCAAAGACTTCTTGGTCATGTGAAAATCGATACAACACTCCACTACGCAATGGTAAATCAAAACAATGTTAAGATTGCACATAGAAGATATATTGGGTAAGAGATTGATTTATATTCAACGAATATAAGGTAATGATTAAATAGTGTTAAGTTAAAAAAGAGCATCATTTGTCCAACGGTTACAAAATTTATTTGTAAGCCTCGGATAAATGGTCAAGATAGATTAGTATTTGGGAATAGCTATCATTTGTCCGAAGCAATTAGAAAAATTCTAATACCCTCGGACAAATGCTCTGCAGAAGTCTCTAATGCTGGAGTACACTTGTCAATCTTAGTACAGAAAGAAACCCATTTGTCCGATACTATCCGAAAAATTTGGATACCTCTGGACAAATGGGACTCATATTCTAAGGTTGCTTCAACCGTTAGACATCAACATCTTTCAGCGGGGCTCCATAGTTGCAATGGTAGCCCATAAATCCGCGTTTGATGCAGGGGAGGTTGAGCGTTTGGTAATACTTGTAGTCGTCATCCTCGGTGCAGAGATGCTTATACCCGTAGCGGGGCATATACTCCTTGAAGAATCGTACAAGGTCTTTGAGAAGTTCGAAGCGGTTCTCTCGCAGTTCATCGCGGAACTCGCAGCGGGCAATGATGATACTCCAGTCGGGGTAGTTACCTACAAGTCGGATCGTAGCCATGTCGTTCTGTGAGCCAAGGAGTTGGGTCTAGTCATGGTCTTCCTAAGACCGCTTGGCCTCCGACTTGGAGCATCATCATCGCCCGTTGCGAGTTCCGCGATGAACTGCGAGAGCACCGCTTCGAACTTCTCAAAGACCTTGTACGATTCTTCAAGGAGTATATGCCCCGCTACGGG
>JAZNMT010000084.1:0-10975 GCA_045579895.1 Paludibacteraceae bacterium | reverse complement strand
GTAAAATCGAGCGTCTTGCCTTTTTTGCCTATTGGCAGGTATCTGCCGCTACGAATCGTTAAGAAATACGCACCACGAGGGAGCGTAAAGCGCGCTTGCGGTGTTGACATCATGCCTACCAACCGTCCATTAACCACAATTTCATAGCGACGCCCTACGCTTAACCCTTGGTGCGTGATAACAATATTGGATTTCATAGTTAATAATTACTTTATGTTTCGTTGTTGTTTGATATGTTCGTATGCTTTGTTGGCAGCTCGGAACTTCTCGGCAGCTGCTTGTTTTTCTTGCTCGGAAGCATTGACCTGTTTGTCGGGATGATACTCCATCGCCATTCTTCGATATGCCTTTTTCACTTCGTCATCGGTGGCGTTGGGCGATATGCCCAAAGTAGTATAAGCGGTAGGCATATCGTAAGCTGGTTCCCGTTTGGGTGGAGTATATTGTTCGTAGAATGATTCGGCGTGCTGAAATGTGCTTTGTGCACCTGCCAAACGCTTCATAAGGCGTTGGAAGAAATAAATCACACAGCCCAATTGCAGTCCCATAAACAAGCCCACTGGACCTGCCCATAGCCAACCTAATAATACACAGATGATAATTGCCATTTGTTTTACTTTTGTCTTTTTCTCTAAATAGTAGCCGCTTCGGCGGTGTTCACTAAACAGTAGTCCGTAGGGAGTCCACTAAACACTAAACCCTAAACAACGCTTTGCGTTCTTTTTTCGTAGTTCCCGCTGTTTGACCGAATATTGCATATATAGTTAGCAAGTCCACCTACAATACTCGCAGCGGGAGATTACGAAAAAGAGATTATCACTAACTTATAGGCGAAAACTGTGCCAAAAGGTCATTAAAAAGCCCTTTGACAGGTGTTTTCCGTCAAAGGGCAAATGTCTATATCCATTTGGACAATTATCTCAGTTCGCGAAATGACAATGCTGACATGCCTGTCAGTATATCAAATTCCCTGCGGGTTAGGCGACCTGAAGGAGTGCGACGGAACGCACTCCGAGCGCAGCGCCCGAAGAGTCCCCACTCTGAGGAAACAGCGCAAGCATAGAACAAAACAAAGACATCTCTGGGACATCTGTGGGCTTTCTGTTGCTTTCAGTTTTCCGTTTTTACCTTTCACTTTTCCGTTTTTCGGTGTGCTTCTATATGTTATAGGGGTGCTGAATACTCAGCGTTGTGGTGTATTTTTCTCCCAAATTCTCAAAGTATTATTCCCAAATTCTCAAAGTTGGCACAAAACGACTACTTTTTGTGAACTATGCAAGTTTTTAGGTGTAATTTTTTGAAAAAAGTTTTTGGGTGCTGAAGATTAAAAATAAATTTGTTCTATCATTCCATCTTTTACTACGACATGTTTTTGCGCGTCTAAGAGGTATAATGTGGGCAGGGCTTTGATGTCGTACAGGTCTTGCTTGTCTATCTCTGGCGCATATACGCTGAGCCATGAAGAGGGATATTGTGCTTTTTGCCATGCTTCTACCTCATCATCGATATATACTGCCACCACTTGCACCCCTTTTTGCGCAAAATGGGTATGTTGGTTCTCTAATTGTTGTTTCACATATTGACACTCCTCGCAGTTAGGGTCGTGGAAGAATAGTAGAATATATGGGCTTTGTAGCTGGTACAATCGCCCTTTTTCGCCTGCTTGTGTGGTATATGGAAAATCTGTTGCCTTATGCCCCACGCGATTCTTCTGCACCATTGCGTAGTGCTTCTGGTAACGCGGATTGGTAGTGTAATCCGCTAATTGATGTGAGGAAGCATATTGCAAGAATAATAGATAGCGTTCATCGTTGCGATAGGGCGAGTTGGGGTCGTATAGGTATTTTTCTGCCAACGTGAGAAACTGTGCGGTAGCATTGTTTTGCTCTGCTTTGGCGAGCAACTTACCTATGTGCTCCGCTTGTTGAGCAGGAGCCAAATGCTCCAGACCCAACAAGAAATGAGCAAAATGTCCTTCCTCTGCACGTGATGCAGATATAGACAAACTAATTAAAAAAGAAAATATTAAACAAATATACGTCTTTAATTTTAGCATCTTATTTTAAATTAAGAGCATAAACAGTCTTCTTTTTCAAATATTTATTCCATTTGAACATTTTTTTATTACCGAAAAAGACATCTATTCTGCGAATAACCATACGTGCTTGAAAATTCAACTGTAAGTAAACGGGTAATTTTCCATTATCAATTATTCGTTCTAATTTGTCTAATCCTTCATTTATTAACGTTGCATCACGACAAAGATCTTTTATTTCTTTTGTGGTTTTACATTGTGAAATTGTTTTGTATTTTCTATTTCCAACAATCATATACATTCTTTTACCATCCGATTGCAAACAACTATGCATACAATTTAACTCCAGTAGTATATCGTGTGGGAGAAAGGGATAGTATTTAAAATACAACTGTGAAATTTCGTTTTTTATTTTATTAAATTCTTCAGTGGTATAACTTTTTCCTTTCAATGATAAACTCAATAATGGATTCAATACTACTGTTATTTCCTTGCTAAAATTCAAATACATTTCATGCCATTTAACATTTTGAGCACGCTTTTCTTTTTGTATATCAAGAAAAAATCCAAGACAAGCACCAGCAATCAATGAAAGTAATGCCAAATATTCTTTTTCCATAGTTAATCCTCTCTCCTGACACAACGCACACGGTAGGTACTGCTCTTATCGTTGCTGTACTGATTACCACTGCTGAGACTCTGGTACCACGCGTAGCCGCTACTGTACTCCGTACTACTCCAATAGTATGTACTGGAAAAGCCACCAATAGATGATTTTTTTTGATACATGGCATTTAGTTCTTCTTTATTTGGCAGGTACCAATCATCATAACCACCATATGATAATCCATTACATGCCGACATCGCTTGACTCCATGTCATTGCACCCATATCAGGATAAACATGGTAGAAATAACCTGCAAAATCAAATGTCGGAAGCTTCAAATATTCTGCATATTCAGGGTCTTGAATTGTTTTAATCTCACCATATGAAACTCCAGCAGAACTAATAGCATATGCACGGATATACCATAAATGATTACCCCAATTGGCATTTGTTACTTGCTCTTCAAATTGTGCAGATGTATTTTTAGCAACAACCACTTTTGTAACCGCATCGTCATCTATCATTGGTGTTTGCATTGTACCATAAATAAATCCGCGTTCAGTATATTCTGGGTCACCAAGACTGGTGATTTTACCAATAAAATATGCATTGGTATTATTTTTGAATTCAACAGATACAGTAGCCACTTCTGGCATTACAGCATTGAAATCCAAGGTAACTTCAGAGCCATAAGCCGTTCCTTTGCTACTTGTAGCAAAGGCGCGTACATAATACACACGCCCCATTTCTAAACCAGTAAGGTTGTAGGTGTAATCACCTGTATTTGTACCACTTACATTTACTACAGAGGCATCATCAATTGTTGGGTTATGGGCTACGCCATAGACAAAACCACGTTGTGTATATGCGGGATCACCTTTACTCTCAATGGTGCCATGCAATGTGGCAATTCCTTGAGCTATAATCTTCCCTGTTACTTCTTGTGTAGATACTACAGGCATAATGGCATTAAAATCCATCTCTACCTCATTGCCATAAACCGTCCCCTTGCTATTCGTAACAAATGCACGGATGTAATAAATCTTCCCCTCTATCAATCCTGTTGCAGTAGCGGTAAAATCACCCGTACCATTACCTTCAGCGATAACTTTACTATCACTTATAGTTGGATTATGTACGGTAGCATATACAAAGCCACGCTCAGTATATCCCAAATCGCCCTCAGAAACTACATTTCCCTTAAAGGCTGCGATTCCATCTGCGATATTTTTATTTATAACTTCTAAAGTTTTTACCTCTGGCATAGTTGCTGTGAAATCACAACTTACCTCATTGCCATATACGGTACCCTTCTTATTGGTCACATATGCACGAACATAGTAAGTTTTTCCTTCTTCTAAGCCTGATACATTCTTACGGAACACGCCCAACTCTGCACCACTGACGGTAAGTTTGGTATCATCTATCGTTGGGTTATTGGTCAGCGCATATACAAAACCACGTTCCTCACAAGTCAAATCGCCATACGATTTTACATCGCCTACGAAAGTAGCCGTACCATTCTTAATACTGATATTTGTTACCTCATTGGTGGATACTTCTGGCATAGTGGCTACACAATTGACTATCACATCTTTACCATACGATACACCTTTTACATTTTGTGCGTACGCGCGAACATAGTATGTATTACCTTCTTCTAATCCTGTGATATTCGCACTAAATGCGCCTTCACCTGTACCTGATACAACCTTCTTGGTGTCATCAATAGTTGGATTAGGTACAGTACCATATACAAAACCGCGCTCCGTATAGGCAGGGTCACCGACATAAGTTACCTTTCCATTGAATATAGCAGTTCCATTTTCAATGTTCAAATCTTTGATACTATCTGTGACTACAGTCGGTGCAGATGTTTGTACTACAAACGACACTTGGTTCGTACTATAGAAAGTACCTAATACGCTTACTGCATATGCACGCACGTAGTAAGTTGTATTGGCAGCTAAATCAACTGCTTGAGCAGAGTATTGTAATTTTTCATCAACAGGAACTGTTAATTTTGCTATCGTATTGTCCACTGTAGGTTGTTGGGTTGTAGAATATACAAAACCACGCTCGGTATATTTCGGATTACCCTCGCATAGCAATTCAGCATTAAAAATGGCGGTAGTACCTTTGACATCCGTACACTCCAATGTATTGATAGATACTGCTTTGCGGCTATTAACTGCAATTACTGTGAGTGATTTGCTACCGTTAGAAGATGTTATCTGTAAGGTGGTTTTGTTCTCGCCCTCCTCTAATTTGTTTCTGTCGATAGTAACCACGATAGGTTGTTTACCATTAGGTGATACATCACCGCTGGTTTTGCTAATAGAGTCAATCCAAACCGCAGTCTTAACAATCTCCCAAGAGAGTTTTTCTGCACCATCGTTGTAGATGTTGAATGAACGTGCAATGTCAGCCTCTGCATCTCCGAAATGGAGTTCTAATAAGTCGGCATTATTTTCATCCACTACTTTAAGGGCTGGGGGAATTTGTTCTAATTGTACATCGCCTTTGGCTTGTTGTCCTGCTTTTACTTCGATGGTGCTACTTACGCCATCAAGATAACCTGTTTTGGTAATCAATAAGGTGTATTTACCAGGGTCTAACTCGGTAAATTCGAATTGACCTTCACTACCTGTGATGGTTTTCAATCCACCTGGGCTGAGTTCTACACCCGCAGACTTGATGGGTTCACCCGTAGCTTTGTCAGCTACCACACCATAGATACTGCCTGGAAGTTCTACGTCTGGCACACATGCTTGGTATATGCTACAGATTAGCAAGATACCAAGGAAAAGATAAAGAGATTTTTTCATTGTTATATAGTGTTATTGTTTTTTATCCATTGTTATACTGATTTCCACAGTTTCACCTGCAATCGCATTTGCAGTTTTTCGGTTGGTGCTATAACCTGACTTCTGTACAGTAATCGTATATTGTACAGCATCTAACTCTGCAAACTCAAAGCGTCCATCTGCTTTTGTTACTATATTCTTTCCCGAAGGACTAAGTACAACCGACACACCCTCAATCGGCTCCATCATCTCGCTATCCACCACCGTTCCGCATACAGTGGCAAACACATCATACGTTACAGGCTCACAGCCGACCATTATCAGCAATGCCAATAGCATAGCACAAATACTTAATCGTTTCATAATGTTTTGTTGTATTTAGAAATTTACCACCGCTGCTATACCGCCACTTTCACAGTCAGCGTATGGTGCAAATCGTATTTGCGCCAAGTCACCTATCATGATATGTTTATCACCTTTAGCCACAATACCGTCAATTAAACTCCATGCATAGAATGCTACTGCACCTGCAATACAGACATTGCGCGTGATATTACAGATATTGGCATTCTGTGCATAGTGCTGTTTGAGTGTAGAGTTATGTGTCATAGCAATTTGTTGAGCATAGTTTTGACGCAGACATTCTGCTGCAACAATACCACCTACCATCAATACTTCTCCTGCAATCATAGTAGCACCTTTACCTACGCCTCCTTTATATATTTGTGCCATACCAGGAACAAATACACGCGCAGAGAATGGATATTTCTCCGACAAAGTAACTGGCTCAAATGATAGTGATGGATTCTTGGCAGTCTGCACCAATAGATATACACGATATTGTCCTGCCTCAATACGCTCTACGTATTCATCCACTACACGTGCCTTGGCAATCAAGTCGTGTTCACTTTTAACTTGCACATCGTTACCTGTCATTGACACCGTGGCTTGTGTACCACTAGCCATACTACGGCGCTCTAACACTTGCTGCATCGCTTTCTTGCGAGCATTGTCTGGCTCATATCCTACAGCAGACACTACTTCTACGTAGGAATTTTGGACTTCTTCAAAATACCCATCCGTCCATTTTGGGCGCTCGGTAGTTTGGGAATAGGCGCCCTGCAATAGCAGAGCACCTATTATTATCATTAAAAATCGACGCATAAATTAGTGAGTTTCTTGATACTCCTCAAAACGCTTTTGCATCTTCTCACGATATACTTCCTCGTTAAAACCGATACGATCTTTCTCATCCTGTGTCAAATGATCTTTAACTTCTTGAGAAATGCGGCGTGCTGTTTCCTCTTTAGAAATCTCAATCGCGATATAGCATTCAATATCTCCATCGTCATAGATTCCACTCCAACGAGTACAAGATTGCATTGTTTCATTGATAATTGCGTCAATAATACGGTCGCCAGCAGAAGTCATCTTGCGCTCTACATCATTGCCACGATTATTACCCACAGAAGCAGAATACTCACTTACCATACCTTTGTACGCATGTTGCATTTTCAAACGAATCAAGTCTTGTGCTGCCAAAAGAGCGTTCTTCTGTACTTCATTACGTTGCATACTTGAACCACGGAAACTGGTAGATGCCGCAAAATCTTGTTTGGTATCGTACACTTGGCATGGAGCCTCAAATGTCTCACCAAAAGGATTTTGCGTTTTTTGACTTTGTGCAACTGCTTGCTTAGCACCACAAGAACTGAGAACGAGAGCAGTCATCAATAGGACTGCAAAAGAATGGAATGTTTTCATTGTTTTGTTGTTTTAATTAGTAGTTAAACATATATGTTTTTACTCACTGGTGAGTTTTCTAAACCAATTAGACACAACAAAAAAGCGTGAAACTTGCATTTGCCAGTTCCACCTATTGAGGCTGTCGCATTGCCCAATCTTATAGAACCGACAACGCGAAGCCCACGCCGAATATAAAATACACTCTCATGCTATTTGTTATTAGTTAAGGTACGCGTATGCGCATACGTATGTACGCAAAATACGTACCATAACAAGCACAAGAGGGATAATCTTATATCCCGTAGGGCATCTATCGTTGCTAAGTCCTGATAAGATTTTGAAACTTGCGACATTCCAATAGGTCAGAACAGAGCGCTAATAAACGCCTTTTTAATATGTCTGCTACCCTCCGCCAATGATGTCAGACACCCCTCGGCGCAGGTTCACGGTGCAAAGGTAATACATTTTTTTGAATTGAGCAAGAGAAGTGCAAATAAAAATGCCATTTATGCGAACTTTGCATAAATGGCATAGGAGTTTGGCTTATAACGCTATATTAAATCTATCCTTCTGTTTTACGTCGGTGAGCGACGGGTATGTTAGTTAATCTTCTTGCTCGTAGTAATACGAGTAGTCGATTCCTTTCATAAAGATCTCGCGATCATTGATTTGGTCAGTCATAGCCCCACGGAGCAATTCGCGGATAGCAGAACTATCAGTTGTGCTCAGGCGCATGGCTTGTAGATATGCTTTCTTATCAATTTGGCTCCAATCCACACATCGTTTGATAGACGATTTGAAAATCAAATCCAACCACAAACGGGTGCTTCTACCATTACCCTCCATAAACGGATGAGCAATATTCATCTCTACATACTTATCCACAATCTCATCGAAAGTGGTTTGAGGCATCTGCTCAATCTGTTCCAGATTATAGCGCAAGTACTCAGCACGACAAAAGAGTGTACCATCTTTCCAAATAGTTTTGGTGCGTATCTGCCCAGCGAAATCATATAATCCGCCAAAGAGATAAGCGTGTATCTGTTGGAGCGATTGGATAGTGCCCGCTTGCATATCATCCAATATACCGCTCTCGAACAATGTATATGCCTTCTTGCGGCTCTGTCCGTCGATAGAGTTGTCGGAGAAAGTAAACCAGTCAAGGAAAGCAGTGGCATGCGTATTCGGGAAGTTCTTAGCGATAATCTCCACTCCCTCAAAATCCAATACATCCGACTTGCGCATCTTGCCATCAGGGGCTTGGAATTTGAAGTCGTGAGTGGCACTCACGGGTTGAATGCCTTGTGATGCGAGTTTCTTTTTCAACCAACGCCAATAGTTACCTGCTTTCACATAGTCCTGCTCATCGTTGATAGCTGCAATAATATCTGTAGCGGAGAAATACCACTTGTTTTCTTCCTCGCTCCAGATTGCGCGTACCTTATGGTCGTTATAGAATCGTATGGACTTCTTGTTAGTCATGTGCTACTGATACTATCTCTCGATGATTAACCTTTGCGGCGCAAAGGTACACTTTTTTTTTGAGTTGTGCAAGAAATGAGTGATTTTTGAGCGATTTTTCTGGTTTGGGGTGTATAGTGTAAGGTGAAAAGTGTAAGGTGTAAAGTGTAAAGGATGGGATTATTTTTAAGGAAATGAGTCAACCTTTTTAGGAAGGCGATGTTTAATCAATTATCGCTGTTCGCGAAAGGACAATGCTGACATGCCTGTCAGGCGGTGGAAATATTTGCAGAAACTGCTGGCAGAGGAGAAGTGCATCTTGGAAGCTATTTCCTTGACACTCTTATTGGTATTGGATAGCATCGCTTTGATTTCTGCTACTGCTACCTTATCAATGATCTCCGTTGGGGTGGCTTGGACGGTGGCACGGCAGATAGATTGCAAATACTTGGTTGTGATACACATCTGTTCGGCATACCAACCTACATTGCGTTCTTTGCCTTTGGTATCCTTCAGCAGGCGCATGAACTCAAGCATTAATTGTTGCTTGCGGTCGCTGGTGGGAGTGTCTGCAGGGGCGTAACGCATCTGCTCATCTATCCACGAAAGTAATTCAAAGACAGCCGATTGGCACAGCAAGTATTGAATACGCTGGTGGTAGATGTTATCGGGATCGGTATGCGACAACAGTATATTATAGTACTGCTGCATATGCTCGCGCACGGAGGAGGAAATAGTCAGCACGGGATGGGCGTGAAGAAACTGAATCTTCTTGTGCCACTCTTTCTCTATTTGCAGGCAGGAATAGATGGTTTCATCCATCTGCGATGTGGGATTGATAATGATATTACACTGCCAATCGGGCGAGAGGGATAGTATATTGATTTCAGCAGCAAAACTCCCGAATAGTACCATCTGTGGCGTTAGGTGATAGAGTGCATGATTATATTCGATGTCTGCCCAACCTTTGACGGCTAATAAGGTGTAATTAGCAGCAACAGGCATACCTTGCTTATCGCCGAGTTGACGGATGTCGTTGCTGGTTGTGATGTGTTGGAATAGGTTAGTTGGCATGGTAGTTCAATTTTGGAATGAAAGAGGGTAGTCATTTTACTAACTACCCTCATTTTGTGTTATGTATGTAGAGGATTACTTAACCTCTTCGAAGTCCACGTCCTCGGCTGCGCCTTGGTTGTTACCACCATTTTGAGTGCCACCTTGTGCACCGCCTTGGAAGTCAGCACCTGGTTGAGGACCTGCTTGACCTTGAGTAGCGTTGTACATCTCCGCGCTGGCTGCTTGGAAAGCGGTCATCAATGCTTGGTTAGCTGCCTCGCATGCGTCTGCATCCTTCTTCTCGTAAGCATCTTTGAGCTTCTTCAATGCCTCCTCGATTGGAGCTTTCTTATCAGCTGGAATCTTGTCGCCAAGTTCAGCTAACTGCTTCTCGGTTTGGAAGATAGTAGCGTCAGCACGGTTAAGTTTCTCGATACGCTCTTTCTCCTTCTTATCTGCCTCAGCATTAGCCTCTGCCTCTGCCTTCATGCGCTTGATCTCTTCGTCGCTCAAGCCGCTGGATGCCTCGATACGAATCTTTTGCTCTTTGCCAGTAGCTTTGTCCTTAGCAGTAACGTTGAGGATACCGTTGGCATCAATATCAAAGGTTACTTCGATTTGTGGCTCGCCACGGCGTGCAGGCATGATACCATCGAGGTGGAAGATACCGATTTGCTTGTTTTGTGCAGCCATTGGGCGCTCACCTTGCAATACCTTAATCTCTACAGAAGGTTGGTTGTCCACTGCTGTGGTAAAGGTCTCGGTCTTCTTGGTTGGGATAGTAGTGTTGGCCTCAATCATCTTGGTCATCACGCCACCCATAGTCTCGATACCGAGAGAGAGTGGGGTAACATCGAGGAGGAGGACATCCTTCACATCACCAGTCAATACACCACCTTGGATAGCTGCGCCAAGCGCTACAACCTCATCTGGGTTAACGCCCTTAGATGGAGCTTTGCCGAAGAATTTCTCTACTGCTTGTTGGATAGCAGGGATACGAGTTGAACCACCTACGAGGATAATCTCGTTAATATCGCTAATGCTTAAACCTGCGTTTTGCAAAGCGGTGCGGCATGGAGCGATAGTGCGTTGTACGAGGTCATCGATAAGTTGCTCAAACTTAGCACGGGTGAGGGTCTTTACCAAGTGTGCTGGCACACCATTTACAGGCATGATGTATGGCAAGTTGATCTCAGTAGAGGTGGTGTTAGAAAGCTCGATTTTTGCTTTCTCAGCTGCCTCTTTGAGTCGTTGCATAAAGTC
>JAZNMT010000083.1:0-7369 GCA_045579895.1 Paludibacteraceae bacterium | reverse complement strand
CGTCACATCCTGGGGCTGGAGAAGGTCCCAAGGGTTCGGCTGTTCGCCGATTAAAGTGGCACGCGAGCTGGGTTCAGAACGTCGCGAGACAGTTCGGTCTCTATCTATTGTGGGCGTTGGAAATTTGAGAGGAGCTGTTCTTAGTACGAGAGGACCGGGATGGACGAACCTCCTGTGTGCCTGTTGTGGCGCCAGCCGCACCGCAGGGTAGCAGCGTTCGGACGGGATAAGCGCTGAAAGCATCTAAGCGCGAAGCCCACCTCAAGATGAGATTTCCTATAAGGGTCGTCGCAGACTACGACGTTGATAGGCTGCAGGTGTAAGCACAGCGATGTGTTCAGCCGAGCAGTACTAATAGCCCGAAAGCTTTCCGTAACCGTAAGGTACGTTAAAGGCAGCACGTATGCGAGCGTTGTAATGAAGTTAGTTGGCAGTGCTCTTCTTCTGAGCCATGTCGAAGACATAGAAGGAACAACATGGTGACTATAGCGCGGAGGTCCACCTCTTCCCATTCCGAACAGAGAAGTTAAGCCTTGTCACGCCGATGGTACTGCGTTTGTGGGAGAGTAGGTAGCCGCCATTTTCAGAACCCTTCATCATTGCGATGAGGGGTTCTTTGCTACTATACTGCGAAAAAATCTGCAATTATATAATATACATATTCCATTTTATCAACTCTAAAATAGATATGAAAGAAATAGATCCTCAAAGAACAAACAGGGCACAGCAATTTGAAATATGGAAGGACGCTCCTAATCCGATGCTGGTTTTTGTCAAGAAGATGGATGTGACAAACTTGATTAAGATAAGTAGAAGGAAGCATTTGAAATTCAATATGTTATTGGATTATTGTATTGGGAAAGCTGCCGTCAATCAACAGGAGTTTTATATGTTGCCTATGGGTGAAAAAATCATGCAGTTTGATAAGATAGCTATTAATACCATTGTCAAAAATCATACTGGTGAGGCGAGTTCCTGCGATATAGAATTTACAGAAGACTTTGAAAAGTATAATCATGATTATTTGACATATACAGAACAAGTTGCCAATAGCTGTAAAGACATAGACTTATCAGAAGAGTGTATGGTGATTGGTACTTCTGCTATCGTTGATACAGAATTGGAATTTGCCGGTGGTATGTATAGTGGTATATATAACAATCCATTTATTATCTGGGGAAAATATTCAAAGCATTTCTTTAAGTATTATTTGAATATCTCTTTCCAATTCCATCATGCACAAATGGATGGTATGCATGCCGCTCGGTTCTTGAATAATATGCAAGAAATGATACATACATTGAGAGTTAAATAAAATATTATACTGAACGTGGCATAAATGTCACGTTTTTTTGTATACGTTTTTGTATACGATTTTTTGGCGCAGTTTTTGTAGGGTGTTGCTAGAGATACTAAATTATTGATTGCTATGATTCAAATGATAGTTACAAACACAGAGATTCAGGCTATTGAAGACAGTAAGTTACTGGGTAAAATAGAGTTTACGTTGTTAGATAACCAAATGACGATCTTGCACACGTATGCTTATGAGAGTGGGCGAGGGATAGGGACTCTGCTAATGGGACATGCAGTAAAATGGGCTAACGAAAATAATTATACGATAATTCCCGTTTGCTCCTTTGCTCAAAAATATCTAAAGAAGATTGAATGATTGAGGATTTTATGATTAAATGAAATGCTAAATTTGCATATGTTGGAAAAATGTAGTACCTTTGTGCAAAATTATTAGTATTAGATAGAATATATGGAAAATAAGGTAGCGGAGAACCCTTTCAAAAACCGCGTGTTGGCGGATGCCAACAGTGTAGGGGACGGCAGTAGAACTGCCTATAGTTTAGAGGCAAGAGGCAAGAATACTTCATTTATTGTGGTAACTGCATTGTTTGTGACACTATATGTGGTGTCCAATATCATGGCAGTGAAAGTAATTGGTCTTTGGAATCTGTTTTATTTTGATGCGGGAACGATTACTTTTCCCTTTGCATACATGTTGGGCGATGTGCTGACTGAGATTTGGGGATACAAGACCGCTCGCAAAGTTATTTTTACTACATTTCTATGCAATATCGTTGTAGTAATCTGCACGCAGATTGGTGTATGGCTGCCTTCGCCTGATTATCTGGATGTTACAGCACAAGCGTATGATACGATGTTTAGTTATGTCCCTCGTATCGTGTTAGCATCATTGACGGGTTTCCTACTAGGTGAACTGTCCAATGCGTGGCTAATGGAGAAGATTAAGAAATGGACAGCAGGCAAACGCTTGTGGGTGCGTACTATAGGAAGTTCAGCAGTGGCATACGTGTTTGACTCTCTGCCATTTGTGCTGATTGCTTTTGCGGGAACCGTCTCTGCACGCGATTTAATGTTGATGATAGCATTCCAGTATGTGTCGAAGTTGCTGATAGAGGCAGTGTTAGGAACACCGATGGCGTATGTGGTGATTTCCGTGATACGGAAAAGATTATAGGATATAGGACGCTTCGCTATTGGACGCGGCAGAGCCGCTATAGTTTAGTGTTTAGAGATAAATTTTTGAGTTATGGCAAAGTACGAAGAAGTAATGATTGGTTTGAAGCAAGGCAAGTATGCACCTGCGTACATGCTATGTGGAAAAGAGTCGTATTATATAGATAAGGTGGCAGACTATATCGAGCAAAATGTGCTGGATGAGATGGCGCGTGAGTTTGATCAAACAATCATCTATGGCAAGGATTTGAGCGGAGGAGATGTGTCGCCTGTGATTGGTGCGGCACGCGGATTTGCTATGATGGGTGGATACAAAGTAATCATTGTGAAAGAGGCGCAAAACATCAAGAAATGGGATGCATTAGCGATGTATATGGATAATCCGCAGCCATCGACAATCTTGGTTTTCTGCTACAAATATGGCTTGCCAGATAAGCGGTTGAACCTGTTTAAGAACTGGGAAAAGAAGGGTGGCGTACTGATGGAGTCGGAGCAACTGCGTGATTATCAGGTGGAGAAATGGATTCGTGACTATGTAGCACAACGCAACAAGGAACTGCAAGCCAACGGAGATGAGGTGCAGATTGATGATAAAGTAACGAAAATTCTGGCCGATAGTATTGGTACGGATTTGACACAGATTGTGAGTGCGTTGCAAAAACTGATAGATGGTCGCCCTGAGGGTGTGAAGGTGATTGATGCGGCATTGGTGGAGCGGAATATCGGTATATCGAAGGATTTTAATGTGTTTGAGTTACAAGATGCTTTGATTAAAGGGGATGTGGTGAAAGCTAACCGTATCACGCAATACTTTGCTTCCTCTAAAGATCACCCCATGGTAAAGGAGTTGGGGATATTATACGGATTCTTTGCTAACTTGATGATTTATCACTACTTACCAGATAAAAGTGACCGAGTAGCAGCGAGTGCGTTGGGCGTATCGCCGTTTTTTGTGAAGGATTATGCGGCAGCTGCACGCCGATTCTCTGCGGGCAAGACCTTTGCTATTATTGGATATTTCCGCGATACAGATGCCCGATTGAAGGGTATTAACAATCCGAGTGCGAAGGATGCAGACCTCTGGAAAGAACTAATTTATAAGATTTTGCACTAAATATTTGCGTATATGCATTTTTTGTAGTACCTTTGCAGCGTATTTTGAAAAGAGGACAAATTTGACTGCTTGCAACCTCTCTAAAATAATGCTAAAAACTTGTGCCACAAGACCAAAACAGTCGCTTGTGGCTTATTTTTTGACCCTAACAAAACAAAATGAATTATTTATTTACATCCGAAAGTGTCAGCGAAGGACACCCAGACAAAGTGGCGGATCAAATCAGTGACGCCATCTTAGACCAATTCTTGGCATTAGACCCCAACTCACACGTAGCTTGCGAGACCATGGTAACCACAGGACAAGTGATTGTGGCAGGTGAAGTGTCAAGCGAGAAATATGTGGATATTCAAAGCACCGTGCGCAAAACCATCGCAGAGATTGGTTATACCAAGTCTGCCTACAAGTTCGAAGCAGAGAGTTGTGGTATCTTGACGGCGTTGCATGAGCAGAGTACCGATATTGCACGTGGCGTAGATGGTCAAGGCACAGAGAATGTAGGCGAGCAAGGTGCGGGTGACCAAGGTATGATGTTTGGCTACGCTAATGATGAAACAGAAAACTACATGCCACTGACCCTCGACTTGGCACACACCTTAGTATATACGCTCGCGCGTGTGCGTAAGGAGGGCGAGGAGATGTTGTATCTCCGTCCTGACTCCAAGAGCCAAGTGACTATGGAGTATAGTGAGGAGGGCGAACCATTGCGTATTGATACGATTGTGGTGAGTACCCAACATGATGAGGATGCTACGCAAGAGCAGATAAAGGCAGATATTCAACGCGTGCTGTTGCCTCGCGTAGCAAAACGCGATGCGAGATATGCGGAATTGCTAAAGGGTAACTTCAAACTGCTGGTGAACCCAACGGGTAACTTCGTTATCGGTGGTCCTCACGGCGATACGGGCTTGACAGGAAGAAAGATTATCGTGGATACCTATGGCGGCCGTGGCGCTCATGGTGGTGGTGCTTTCTCTGGAAAAGACCCATCCAAAGTGGACCGTTCTGCCGCATATGCCGCTCGTTGGATTGCGAAAAATATGGTGGCAGCAGGCGTGGCAAAGGAGATGTTGGTGCAAATAAGTTACGCGATAGGTGTAGCAAAGCCAGTAAGCGTATGCGTGAATACCTATGGCACGGCAAAAGTAGCCATGAGCGACGGCGAGATCGCTAAGAAGGTGAGTGAGATGTTCGATCTCCGTCCACAAGGGATTATTGAGGCACTGAAACTCAAACAACCAATGTATGAGGAGACTGCACGCTATGGACATATGGGGCGTACCAACGAGGTGGTGACAAAGCAATTCGTGGACAACGGACAGGTGATTGAGCGCGAAGTGGAGTTGTTTACATGGGAAAAACTCGACAAAGTGGCTGAAATTAAACAAGCATTTGGACTATGACAAAAACAAAACAATCATGGCTTGTAGCAGGCATCGTGCTGTTGGCATTGGTGCTTGACCAAGTGTCGAAGGTGTATATCAAAACGCATTTCGAACTCGGCGAGGCGCGCGAGGTGTTCTCGTGGTTTTGGATTGTGTTTGTAGAGAACAATGGCATGGCTTTTGGTATAGAGTGGTTTAGCAAACTGCTATTAACCCTCTTTCGCATTGCTGCCGTAGGCGTGTTGGGGTGGTATATCCATACGATGATCCACAAGCAAACCGTGCGTACTGGCTATCTAACAACCATCGCAATGGTGATTGCTGGGGCATTGGGTAATATCATTGATTGCGTGTTTTATGGCAAAATCTGGGGATATGCCGAGTGGTTTCATGGTAGGGTAGTGGATATGCTCTATTTTCCATTGATACGCAATGCGGCAGGCGAGTGCTTGTTCTTCCGACCAGTATTCAATATAGCAGACTCCTTCATCACGGTAGCGGTGTTCTTGATTATCATCTTCTACCGCAAAGATTTAGATGAGAGTTTGAATCAGATTTTCCCAAAGAAATAGAAACATTGAAACCTTGAAACTTTTTAACACAAAAATAGCATGCGTAGCATGCATCTTGTTGGCAGTCGTAGGGTGTCGTCCGCACGATGTCTTATCGAACCGTGAAATGCGCGATTTGCTCTATGACTTACATAGAGTAGATGGTGCGATGCAAGTTGTTGGATATAACTACGGTCACAACCAAGAGTTGGCTTCGTATTATCAGTCGGTGTTGGACAAGCATGGTGTGACACAAGCTCAGTTTGATTCTTCCTTGGTTTGGTACACGGATAACCCGCAGATTTTCAATAAGATTTATCCGAAAGTGATTGAACGTTTGCAAGCGGATCTTGACTATGAAGAATTGTTGCGCGATGAACGAATAGCGCAGCGTAAACAAGAAAAAGGTCAGTCTGCACTTGCCGTGAAGGATGGTAATAAATCATCCTTACGACCACAAGATGAAGTGCAAAAAGAATACCTCTATGGCATCGAAAATCCATGGAAAGAATGGAAAGCAAAAGAATTTTGCGAAAAAAATGTCATAATATTTGGTCAATTGGAAAAAAAGTAGTACCTTTGCACGCTTTTTCGGGTGATTTGGTTTAACCGCCTTTAGAACCCTTAAAACAATTGAAACATTTTAAACTTTATTTATATTAATTCGCTATGCTGGGCAGTTGTGGCTCGAAAGTGAGCGCGTAAAGTGGTCTGTCGGCATGGTTAAAACATTAAAAACAAATGGATACATTAAGTTACAAGACTGTATCAGCTAACAAAGCAACCGTTCAAAAAGGATGGGTTGTTGTTGATGCTGAGGGCCAAGTACTTGGCCGCATGTGCTCAAAGGTGGCTAAAATCCTCCGTGGCAAGTACAAACCAAACTTCACTCCTAATGTTGACTGCGGTGATAATGTAATTATCATCAATGCGGAGAAAGTGCAATTGACAGGCAACAAGTGGAATGACCGTGTTTACGTTAGCTACACTGGTTTCCCAGGTGGTCAACGCGAGATTACTCCTGCACAAATGTTGGAGAAGAAAGGCGCAGAGCGCTTGATTAAGAAAGTGGTTAAGGGTATGCTCCCTAAGAACCGCCTCGGTCGTCAAATCATTGCTAACCTCTACGTATTCGAGGGCGCAGAGCACGACAAACAAGCTCAACAACCAGTACAAATTGATATCAACACCCTTAAATAATTGAAGATATGGAAATGATTAATGCATTAGGTCGTCGTAAAGCAGCAGTTGCTCGCGTTTATGTACAAGAAGGTACTGGCAAAATCACCATCAATGGTCGTGATTTAGAGGTGTATTTCCCAAGTCCAATTCTTCAATACGTGGTTAAACAACCATTGAACAAGTTGGAGGTTGCAGAGAAATACGATATCAAAGTAAACCTCGATGGTGGTGGTTACAAAGGTCAAGCAGAGGCTTTGCGTTTGGCAATCGCTCGTGCTTTGGTGAAAATTAACCCAGAAGATAAGCCAGCTTTGAAGGCAGAAGGTTTCATGACACGTGATGCTCGTGAGGTAGAGCGTAAGAAACCAGGTCAACCAAAAGCTCGCAAACACTTCCAATTTAGTAAACGTTAATATCCAAATAGCAGTGACTCCGTGGTGGCAAGCAATTGCACACCGCGGATTACTCTGTTATTCCTCCTATACGCGCTTCTCTGCGTAGCGGGGGCAGACGGATAAATTATTTAATAATTCAAAACTAATCAAACAAAATGAGAACAAATTTTGATCAACTTCTTGAGGCTGGCTGCCACTTCGGTCACCTCAAACGCAAATGGAACCCTGCTATGGCTCCTTACATCTACATGG
>JAZNMT010000082.1:0-3270 GCA_045579895.1 Paludibacteraceae bacterium | reverse complement strand
AAGTTTGTTTTGTAACTCTCTGCTATACATACAATTACTGTCTTTATGGACAAATTAGGAACGCAACTCCTAATTTGTCCGCAAAGGTACTATATTTATTTGACATACGCAAGAGTATGAGCGAAAAATGTGATTTTTTTTTAGCGATAATTGGTAACTTTCGGCACAATCTTCGCGCGAAGAAAACTTTTTCAAAAAAAATACACCTACGCGGAAGCTCTTGTAATACAGATGCGTCCGCGTGTTGTATATACCATTTTACCCACCAAATTCTCCAATCGTCTTATCTCACCAATGGGTGCGAACGATTAATCGCAAGCGATTTTTCGGCGCAAACCCCCTTTCGCGCCGAAGATTTTTGCAGCATTATTATAGAGACACGTTTATAGAAAGCTACAAAAAGCCCACAGATGTGCTAGAGATCTCCTATGGTGGTCCCGAAACTTGCAGGTAACTTTCAGCACAACATTCAGCACTCACACACTTTTTTTTAAAAAACGCAGTCACTCAGAATTGCCTATAATATAGCAACTTCCACATGCTATATACGTCTTCTTAACCACAAAAATCACCATTCTTCAGCACAAAAGCACCAAAACGCTGAGTGTTCAGCACCCCTATATTATATAGAAGGTAAATGATTCGTAACTTCAAGAGCCGGTAATCCGAATAGTGCATTTGTTTACCCAACATTTGCATATGTCAAAAAAGGTAATTTCGAGGGCACCTTAATCCTCGAAGTTACAGTAAAAAATATAGCCTATGGCAAAAAAGCAAGCTTTTTTTGCACATATACATTTTTTTTTGTACCTTTGCACGCAAAATTGCTAAAACGAAAATAATATGAACATGAAAATAGATTGGAAGAAACTGCTGCCCTATGCCATGGCTATTGTGGCATTTGTGGCGATAGCAATGATTTATTGTGCACCTCTATTAGAGGGCAAAGTCCTGGTGCAAGGTGATGTCAACAACTGGAAAGGTGCAGCACAAGAGGCACGCGCTTTCTATGATGAAAATGGTACACGTACATGGTGGACCAACTCCATGTTTGGTGGTATGCCTACCTACCAAATCACTGGTAGTCTGCCATCGGGCGAAATGCGCAATAGTATGGCAAAAGTCGCTCACCTCGGTATGGAAGGCGGTTGGGAAGCCATCGGCATTATCTTTGCATACTTCTTTGGCTTCTTCCTAATGCTTCGTTGCTTCAAAGTGAATCCATGGCTCAGTATTATAGGTGGCTTGGCTATAGGATTCTCTACATACTTCTTTTTGATTATCCCTGCTGGTCACGTCACCAAAGCAGTTGCATTGGGATTCTTAGCACCAGTGATAGGCGGATTTTATGCCATCTTCCGTAAACAATATTGGTTAGGAGCACCATTGGTAGTGCTTTATGGCATACTGAGTTTGACACTCCACCCACAGATGACATATTATATCTTTATGCTCATCGGTGTGTTAGCATGTGCCGAACTCTATATTCACATCAAGGATAAAGCATGGAAGGATTTGGGTATATCGCTTGGCGTTTTGGCACTGAGTCTGCTGCTGGTTGTAGGTACGAAAGCCAGTTGGTTAGAGATGAACCAATCCTATCTCAAAGAGACCATGCGTGGTGGACACTCAGAACTAACATCTAACAGCGATAGCGGTCCAACTTCTAACAGCAATAGCGGTCTTAGTCTTGACTACGCTACCGCATGGAGTTATGGTGTGGATGAGACAATGACTTTCCTCATCCCGAACTGGGAAGGTGGTGCGAGTGGTTATAATGTGGGCGAGAAATCGCAACTTTGCGAGACAATGAAGGATAATGGCGTGCCTAAACGCTCTGCCGAGCAGTTCTGCCAACAAGTGCCTACCTATCGTGGAGAGAAGGCCTTTACCAGTGGTCCTGTGTATATGGGAGCGATTATCTGTTTCTTGTTTGTACTGGGCTTGCTGATTGTGCCAGGACCATACAAATGGGCACTATTGGTGGCTACACTCTTCTCTGTGGCTTTGGCATGGGGAAGAAATATGATGTGGCTCACGGAATTGTTCTTCAACTACTTCCCAATGTACAATAAGTTCCGCGCGGTGGAGAGTATCCTCGTAGTGGCAGAGATTACGATGCCATTGCTGGGTATTTTGGCTCTACAGCAGATTGTGGATAAAAAGATAGCATGGGAGAAACTGCGTGTAAATATGTTCATTGCAGGTGGTGTGACTGCTGGTTTGTGCCTCTTCTTTGCATTGTTTGCAAGCGTGGTGGATGTTACCAGCAGTTATGACGCACAATGGGTTAACCAAGTGCCTACTTGGCTGCGCGATGCTATCATGGATGAACGTACCGCGATGATTAAAGCCGATGCTTGGCGTTCGTTTATCTTCATTGTACTCGGTTTTGCAGTGGTATATTGGTATGCTTGGAAATCTAATTCTGAGTCTCTAAACACTAAACCCTCAACACTAAACTACATACTATATGCTACATTAGCAATATTAGTACTCGCAGACATGCTACCCGTGAACAAGCGTTTCTTTGGCAATGACCATTTCGTAAAAGCCAAAGATGCGGATGCGTATTTTGCTATGCAACCATACGAGCAGCAGATTTTGCAAGATGAATCCTACTACCGTGTGTTGAACTTGGCTACCAATACCTTTAATGATGCGCGCACAAGCTACCGACTGAAATCGATTGGTGGTTATTCAGCAGCCAAACTGCGCCGTTATCAGGACTTGATTGATGAGCATATCTCCAAAGAGATGAATCCATTGATGCAAACAGTGATGCGCACACAAGGATTTATGTTGCCTGATGAGAATGAAGGTAAGGATTTCCCTGTACTGAATATTCTGAATATGAAGTATGCGGTAGTGCCATTGCAAGGTGGCAAACAAGCCCCCGTGCATAATCCATATGCTATGGGCAACTGTTGGTTTGTGGATGAGGTGATTTTGGTGGATACGCCAGACGAGGAGTGCGCTTTGCTGAGCGAGATTGACTTGCACAAGCAAGCTGTAGCCGATAAGAAATTCGCTGAGGCATTGGATATTACCAAACCCGAAGTAACACCACTGATGGCGTTTGATGAGAGCCGTATCGAATTGACTTCGTATGCACCTAACTGCCTCCAATATGAATCAATGAACGAGCGCAACCAAGTGGCAGTGTTCTCAGAGATCTATTACCCATACGATTGGCACTTGTATATTGTGAATGATAATGGTGAGAGAGTGGAGTTGCCACTTGCTCGCGTGAACTATACCCTCCGCGCA
>JAZNMT010000081.1:0-87724 GCA_045579895.1 Paludibacteraceae bacterium | reverse complement strand
AGTCCACGAGTGCTTTCAAACACCTGTACATAGACATTGTCGCCAATCACCTTGATGACCTCTGC
Source organism: Paludibacteraceae bacterium (assembly GCA_045579895.1). Taxonomy (GTDB): domain Bacteria; phylum Bacteroidota; class Bacteroidia; order Bacteroidales; family Paludibacteraceae; genus Colicola. The sequence continues at coordinate 87,659 of JAZNMT010000081.1, read as the reverse complement.
CATCAATCGAGTCTCGCCGAGCTTGATGTAGCAGATTTCGTTTTGTGATACAGGTCCATCTACCACCACAGTCACTAGGTTGGCGATGATACCTTTTACTTTTCCTGTTGTCATATCTTTATTGTAAATTTATTCCTTTTTTCATGCCTGCTACCAATTCGCGGAACACTTGCTCGCCTTGTTCTACGGTCAATACTGCCCAACGATTCAGCATTTCTGCTTGCAAGTAGTAAGCCAATACATTTTCTATCGAGAAGTTCACGAATAGTGTCTTCTCCTCCAACCATGCAAAGCGGATGGCGTCCATCTGTTTCTCACGCTCCATGAGATTATCAATTTCCACGAGCGCCATTACTTCCGACAGATTATCCATCACGCCTGCCAAGCCAAAATCCTTTTGTGGCAAGTCTTTACGCAAGATCTCTGCCACAGGGTTATGCCCAACGATTGCCTTACGCACATCAAAACCGTGACGACGACAAATAGTTGCTGCCAACACATTGTTCATGTCTTGGTTGAACGCAAACCATTTGCGAACGAACGCGTTTTTGCTCGCAAGACCCATTTCGTATAGCACCTGCGTGCGCAAGTCGGTTTCTGACAGCACTTCGCGTGCATCTTCCCACCAGCTTGGCTGATTCAAGATTGTCTCGTCATATTCGGCAATCTTATCCAGCACTTCCTCCGCATCAGATGGCATACGCAATACTGAAAGCAGTTGCAGATCCTTCTCGGTGAGTGTCTCACCAAAAAGTTCCATGAGAGCCTCCATCGACATTGGAGCCTCTCCACCCGCTTTCAAATCAGGCAAACCAGCCAATAAACATTCGTATCCCATTAGAACAGCAAATCAATTAACTGTGGACGCAAGAACTCTTTGAAGTACTCTACAAACTCCTTCTCGCCGAAGTTCAACTTGTAGCCACCTTTCTCTGGTACGATAGCGAAATCGGTCTTGATGCCTTTCACTTCGTTGATCTTCACACCCTTCTCAAGCAAACCTTTTGCATTAGCAGCGAAGTATGCCTTCAATGCCTCTGCGTCTTTTGCCTCGATGGTTACATTTCCATCTTTCGCCATTTGCTCAGCGAGCTTAGCAATCACGCCTTGCATGAACTTTGCGTCAGCGGTAGCAGCTTTCACGCTGTCAGCAGCCACTTGCTCGGTGAGCAGGTTGGTTACTTCTGTCTTGAGTGCGCTTACGCTTTGCTCAGCGAAGAGTTTCAACTCGGCACGAGTGTTCTTGTCCATCTCTGCCAATTTTGCTTCTGCAGCAGCCAATTTCTCAGCTGCCTCTTTCTCGGCTTTAGCTACGATAGCTGCTGCTGCTTCTTGTGCTTTCTTCACGATTGCAGCTGCCTCGGCATTACCTTTCTCCACGCCTTCCGCGTAGATCTTGTTGGTCAATTCTGATAGATTCATTTTGTATATTATTTTATAAATTTCTTTCCGCTTTTAATATATATTCCGTGATGTAATTCACCATTCACTGGACGTCCCAGTAAATCATATATTACACCACTCTTCTCCTCACCTAGCGTTTGTTCCACATCTGTAGAAGGATGCGCATCACATATTGTTAACAGAACATGCAAATCATCTGTTCTATCGCTATAATTTGTAGAAGCCCAATGTGTACGATCCTCCACGAGCGACTGAATAGCTTCTTTATTTTCGTTTTGAACTGCTGCAATCAATAACTCTTGTATTGGTACATAATACTGCAGCACTGCATCTGTCAGTTCATGTACCATAGCATCCATACCTGCATACATAGCTTGTGCTAGTGAGTCTGCCTCTGCATGTTCTGGCTCGTTGGCTGCACTATGTAGCAAGTATAAGTCAACGATGGTACTGGCCAAGTGCTTTTCTACCAATGCTTGTTTTTCTGTATCGGTTTGTGGTAAACTACTTTTCAGCATATTGATTACCATAGCCCCCATTGCCTGCCCTTGCATCATATCTTCCACTTTTTTCTCCAGTACTGCGGCTGCTTTATCAAAAAGGCGCACAGATAGCGCAGGTAATATCAGGCTAGTATGTTCTTTCATCCATGCATAGCTATAATCAGTCAGGTTATCATGCATAGCCAATGATGTCAAGTTTTCCGTTGCTACTTCCACGCTCCTTCTGTCTTGCGATACTGTCAACCAACGATAGGGACATGGATAAGTAATGGGCGATCCTGTACTGATTTCTACTATGCTATCACCGCTATTAGAAATGGTATCGCGATACGTAGAGATGCTATTCACATGCACATGCCCTGTTAATACGAGACGCACACCATGCGCCATCAATTGATCGCGAATAGCATCTGCATCTTGCAGGCGACCGGATTCGACAGCTATACCCCCACCATCTACATGTTCAAGCAACTGCCAATGGCACATAGCAATAACCATATTACCTTTCGCGCGCGCAACATCAGCCTGAGCCAACAACCATTCTAGTGTTTCTGATGAAAGCGAGCCTTCACCAGCGTTGTGTGAGGCATCAATGCCCAAAACGGTCACTCCAGATAATGGCTCTGCTACATAACTATGCGAATAAGAATCTCGTGAAACTGCCTGATTATACACCATTGCATATGTACTTTCCCATTCACCATCACTCAAATTCTCTACAGCAATAGCCTCTGCACCACGATAAGCGTATGCTTGACCGCCTATATCATGATTTCCAGGGATAAGCAATGTGTTTATACCAGCTGATGCCAGTCTATTTATTTGTGCCAATACCGCTTGATGGCTCGCCAATTCGGCATCTTTGGTTAAGTCTCCTGGAATCAGCACCAAGGATGGATTATATGCTAGTGCGGTATCAATAAGAGCAGAAAAGGCAACTTCGCTAATATCTAACATTTTACGCTGACCTGCCATCATATCATCAAAGGCACTACCAGCCTCTACTAGCGACTGAGATAGGACATGTGGGTCAGCAATCACCATTATACGCTCCTGTCCACGCAATAGCACGGGCATAAATGCGAACAATAGAACGAAAAATAACTTCGTTATAAAAGAGGTTTTTATTTCTAAAAAAGATAGTATCATTACAAAATATTTGTTACGAATCCAACAAACTCTGCAAAGGTACTACTTTTTTTTCATTTGAGCAAATAATAATTGAAAATTATTGTTTTTAATTAAAAATATGCACGATTTACAACAAAGAGACCATAAATCTCACGATATTTTTATACCATATAACACCAGGAAGATACCAGGAAGATACCTAGAAGATAGCTATCGCTCCTCAAATGTGCCATCAGAATAGAAAACCAATATTTTTGACACTGTACGTTGAGTTGAAGAGATAGCAGAAGTATTAGCCGGAGCATCCACTCGTGTTATACTTGATGCATGAGGCACGATACACGCATCTACTGAACGACTAGAGTCGTCAGGCGATGCAGATAAGACATCTTCTTTAGAAGTGTCAAACAAATTTAATACACCTTCCTCGCGGGCACCGTTGATATACATTGTACCAACGCCCATCACCAACCAATCGCAACTAACGGCACGAAAACGACGCAAAATAGCTTGTAAAATATCCAAACTAGGCTTATTTCGGCCGCCCAAAATATTAGATAGGGTACCCTGACTAATGCCAACCTCCTGACAAAACCGCTTTGCATTCATGCCTTCTGATTGCATCACCTGCAATACTCGATCACGTTCGTTCATAATACTGATTATAATGTAACAACTTTTTATTTACAAATCTATGTTTCTATTTCGCAGCTAGATTATTAACCACAAAATCGGGTGCAAAGATATGAAAAATATTTCACATGTGCAAATTTATTTGTTCACTTTTCAAAAATATAAATTATTTACATTTGTGAATATCTCATTGCGATTTACAAAACGCGCTAAAAATAGCTCAAATTGATTAATAAGCAGTTATAGCATAAATCTCGTAATTTAAGTAATTATCATATATCTACTAATAATCAACTAGTTATATCCTTTTTACGGCAAATATTACCACCTTTGCATGTCACATGACTATCCAAACCTGTTTTGCATATATTATCACTTTATGTATTTTCTATAAATCGCTGATTTTATTCTATTTATACAATAATAAATAAGGCAATGAAATACAGTAACGCAGTACTTGTTGTGCATACCCTACGGGCAAATACATATTTTTCATTTGACAACACGCAACCGTGCTATTTTATATATATTTGTAAATTTGACTTTGGAAAATATGTACGTAATTTAGAAATTTGCAATGCAAAAGAAATCACATACATGAACACAACCACTATCCTACCCTATGCTAGTAAATAGCACACTACAAATTAATGATGCAAAACTGAGATAAAAATAGAATATATAGAAAAATCGCGAGAATTGAATATTTTTCACCGCGCTGTACCTTTGCACGAAATATTCAATTCTCATGAAAGACAAGATAAACGCCTAAATTCTGCTAGATTTTGAGCTATGTGGCAGTAAGATTAGATCTTAGACGTTTCCTTCTAAATCTTTTCTCCCCCATTTCCAACGATTATGCGTCCATAGCCACATAGATGGTTGAGCAATGATATTTTGCTCCAATAGTGCGGCATAGCGTTTGGTCATCTCTCCTGGCAACATTGGCGTAGAACCATCGGATATCAATTCAAAACGAATGCGATAATAACCTCTTTTTGTGGACCATATATGCGCATAAACTGCCGACAAACCGAATTTATCAGCCAGAACCTCGCTACCGTCTAGAAAGGCTGTTTCCTGATGTAAGAACGTTGTCCAGGCATACGAACTGCGCTTAGAAGGCTTCTGATCGGCAAGCATACCTAAAACATATGAATGATCTGCGCGTCTCAGAGCTACTAATTTGCGCAATAATTGATTCTTTTCTATGCATTCTCCCCCGCGTTTGCTACGCAGTTCAAGCATCATCTTATCCGAATTAGGATTTTTCAGCTTGCGATAGACGTTATACTCCACCATATTGCCTGCAAAACGCTTATTTAGATCCACTAGCCACTCCCAGTTACCCATATGTCCCAGATAGGCTATCACGCCTTTGGTCTTGTTTCCGAGCCTTTCTACCAATTCTACATTCTCAAACACAACTCGCTGGCACATCTCCTCATCGCTAATACGATAGCCATAAACCACTTCCACCAGCAGATCCGCAAAATGGTGGTAGAACTGCTTTTCCAGTTGCTTTAGCTCGCTATGCGATTTCTCTGGGAATGAATTACGCATATTCTTGCGTACGACCTTCAATCTATATCTAGCCACGTAATATATTAGTGGATAGATGATTGTGTCCGCCATAAGGTATAAAACGGATAACGGTAATCGGCTGAATATGCGAATGAGGAATAACATTTAGCAGTGGTTGTATTCGTGTTTTTTGATGGAGGTCTGCTATGCTAGATAAATAAATAGAAAATATACCACTGATGTCACCAATAGCAAACTATCAAAGCGATCCAACACGCCACCATGTCCAGGCATAAACTTACCCGAGTCTTTCACCCCAAGTGTACGCTTCATTTGGCTCTCCATCAAGTCGCCCAACGTACTAAAGACGGAAACGACCAAAGCCAACAAGATGCTATTCAACCATGGATAAGCGGTCAATTGAATCGAACTTGTCCATCCTACTTGATGGAAAACACACGCGGCTGCTACTGAGAGAATGATACCTCCTACCAATCCTTCCCAAGACTTCTTTGGACTGATTGCTGGACACATCTTATGGTTTCCATTCTTGCTACGAGCTGTGAGCGATCCAAGCAAATAAGCACCCGAATCATTTGCCCATACCAGAATAAACAAAGCCAACAACAAGTACTTGTCTTCCATCAATACGGCTGTCATCAACGAGAACGGCAATGCAATCATCAATTGACTGCTGCACAAATGACCCCAATGGCTAAGTGTCTGATTATTTGGGCGAATCACCTCATGAAGCATCGATAGAATCATCACTACCACATAGCCAAACAGCAATGGATAACTCCAACTTACCCCATTATAAGAGAAGAACACAAACGCAAATAGCAACACGCTTGCTGCCATGGCGTAAACTGTTTGTTTTACAGAGTTTTGCACCAGAGTGTGATATTCCTTCACGGCTATTGCAGTTACAATCATAAACACTATACCAAAAATAGTAGCATCCCACAATATCGAACCGACTACCACTCCTGCATATATAGCGCCAAATAAAGTACGTATTAAAAATTCCTTCATAAAAATATACTTTTCAGCAATTATTTGTAAAATAATTTGCAAAGGTAAGAATTATTTTGTAATTTTGCAAGCAAATTCACAAAAATTATAGAATTATGAATGCAAATATTGAACTTAGCCTTCTGGAACCAGAAGAAAAAGAAATGCTTAACTACATTTGGAACCTTATCCCTGAAGTGGATCGCCAAGGCATGACGCAATCGGATGTACTATTGGTACTCGACCTCATGGATGATTATCTCGTGGAGAATGGCTTGCTGGAGGAGGACGAACAAGCTGGAGAAATGACCTACCTAGATGGCGAAATCGATGAGACAGAGCAATTAGAATACCTCATTCAAGCCACTAAAGAGCAAGGACATGCCCTCACCAGCACGCAAATCCAACTCATCATGGACGGCGAACTGCAATATGGTATAGAGAAAGGCTACTATCAAGAGGAAGAGTAAACGATTCCCCCTTCCGTAGTCTTTTCGAATATTAGTGATATATTAGTGATTAATTAGTGATTAATTAGTGATTAGTTAGTGATTAATTAGTGATTCGTATCCTTTTGTTGGCATAGTGGTATCACTGCTAAATCATTTTTCACTCCTTCTCTTCTTTATTTTTGTGGTAACGTTTAATCATATAGATGATGACACATAGTGCCATCAATCCCCATGGGACATCGCCTGTGGGATTCGGGAAGGGATCATCCCAGTCGCCTGGGCGCGATTTTTTTTGGATTGCATCTACTTGCAGGACTACATCGCTCTCTCCATTCAATTTATACAAGTTATATGTAGTATTTACACCTGTAGCGGCTGCTTGAGGGAGCAGAGAGCCTGATAATGGCATAGCCGAAGTAGATTGTATTAGGGGTTCTGGTAGCTCAGCATACACCTGAGCACAAACATCAATGGAGCAGAATATTGCAACGCTCATCAATAATATTTTACATGCATGTATCTTTTTCATCATTCTATCAATTTGGTAATGTTTTGACCCATTATATTGTATATCTTTCCTTTGTGTAAGATGAGTATTTGACCTTGGTAGTATATTTTTTGTGGACAATCATTATGTACATCTATATTATCTATATCTGTAGTAGTATCATTGATTTCGCTGCTGCGAATCACTTGAATACTAAATCTACCCTCATTCTCAGTTACTTGGCTCATAAAGCTATATGCTTCATCGAGCAGATCAACTACTATACTCTCATCGTTATCAGTCAAATAAATATGCTGAATACCATCTACCGATGCATTTTCACGGATAGAAAAACGATACTCTCCCGTCTCTGGTAGGTGGTATCCCAACGGTATTTGTTGCTCTGCATCCGTCCAGCTGAGTGCGTTGTATGCCAATGAATGTCCTCCGTAGATGCTGTAAACGGACATTTGTCCAAACATTTTCTCCAAATCGGCATTTATCTCATATGCTGGAGTATATTGTTCAGATAGAAGTACTCCCGTATGGTCAGACTGTGTATCATTGCTAAGTAATATCTCAAATGCTGTCTCCTGTTCCATATCATTAAGCAGGTAACGAGATGGAGCATTCTTTCTGCAAGACAAAGCAAACGACAGGTCACCACTATTAGCTATTTGTACAAAGAAGTTCTTGAATGGTTTCAAGGTTACATTTTTAAATTGCTCCTGCCAATAGTAGGTACCATCATCATTGGGTATAGTCACATAGCGAACGCCATCATTCACCCACTCGTATGGCCCTTGGCCTGTCTCTTTCAACCAACCCAGTACAATCTGATCTCCATTCATGTCGCTAGATATATCACACATAAATGGATTACCTACTAGGTTCCAACCTTTGTGGTTATCGCTGATAGTGACACCGTTTTGATTAGCATACGCAGTCACCGCTACAGTCTTATCTTGTTCTGTACCTTCTGCTGTCAGATTGTTCTTCATAGGCATACGAATCAGGGCGTATGAATCCATCCGAAGTGTACTATTGGCATCTGCTTGTGGCTCTGCGGAGATGGTGTAGCCTGCACCAGCGGTCAGTTTTTTAGTTGGGAACTCGGTTTCATAAAGCCAAGTATTCTCCATATCTAGATTAGCACGAGCCTGACCATCATACGTGGACACATAGAGTTGTGTGCCAGGAGTCATTGCTTCACCATCCCAATAGGTTATATCTGCAAAAGCCACGTCATATGGTAGAGCCAACGAATACATCTGCTCCAAATCCACACGCATGATATAATCTATCGCAGTTTGAGTCTTTTGCAACCTACCTCCACCATTTTTCCCATCTTTCAGTACCAATTTGGGAACTTCATACTTAGACTCCGAGTAGGCTGAGCCATTATAGATATCATCTATTCCACCCCAAAAGGTTAAACTATTTATTCTAAACGTGAGGCTATCATTCACGACAATTCTACCAGTTGGATGTATATATACATTGCAAAAGGTATTTCTTAATGGATTCGAGCTAGTGATGGCTAGAGTTGCTTTGTCGCGAACTATAACGTCAAGATATTGGCGATTCGTGTCCGTTTTCTTATGTCCGTTCAGGTTATCAGAACCTGTTGTATAATTGTTATAGCCTTCAAGGAGTGATAGACTACCTGAAAGAATAATAGGTACAGTGATAGTTTGACCATACGTTTTTCCATCTTTAGTATAACGAACATTCAATCGCTTTCCTGCATTAGCAACAAAATCTAACCCAGTTATTTCTAAAAGATTACGCCCAACAATAGCCACCTTAGCTGATGTTTGTTTCACATCGTCTATATATACAGTAGCAGATTTAACATACTGACTTTCATTACTATATAGCAATACTTTAGTTGGATACCACTCTACCACGCGCAAGTCCGCTTGTGTATATGTAGCCTTTATAGCCACAAACCTCACTACATCAGAAACATAGTCATCAAATGTACCAAAGGTTTTCTGCCTAGACAAACTTAGTAGTTTTTTAACTTTTAAATTAGTCAAATTATATTTTATCAGATCATCCGTCGTAGGACACCATTCTGCCCAACTACTAATACTTGGTGTCCGATCAGTTCGTAAGGAAATACTATCTGATTTTGCCCTCAGGCAGTTTCCATCAGAATTAGTTAATAAAATTCGATCTCTCCTAGCCCCATCTGTCTCTATTGGTTGTTCCAAACTCCATCCAATATTTTTAGGTCCCATAGTTACCTGCGTAGGATTCGTATTATCATTTACCGAAACCAATACTGCAGGAGATCCCGTTGCCATGGTTTCAGATGACAACGCATACCACTGATTACCCATTTTACTAATAACGGCAAATTCTGCAGGTAAGTGACGACCCGTTATTGTAAATTTTGTAGTCTCTCCATCTTTACTACTCGTCAGGGTGATAGTTGCAGTCTCTGTACCATCAGTGGTTGCAGTAGGAGCGTAACTAATAACTAAGTTGTATGTGCCTGGGGCCTTATTCGATAATTTACCCACTGTAAACGCTGAATTACTACTCGTTCCTGTAATAGTCGTTTTATCCACATAGTTTAATATAGTGATGGACACATACTTTGTAATTGTATCTCCTTTACTGGATGTTATCTTAGGAACATCATTAACCAAAATGGGTGTAAAATTCTTTACCAATCGTACTGCTCGACCTGCCCAGCGTTCATTACTTGCATTTACATAAACACTCTTAGAATTGATGCCAAGGTGAGCCGCTTTATCAGTACCAGATGGTGTAGCTGACCAATAACCATTACCATACTGCACATTGTGTATATGATGTCCATCACGGAAACCCGCGGCAGGAAGGAATACGGCACCTGCGGCCTCTAACTTCTGCCATTGAGTTTTTGTGAATGTTTGGTGATAGGCATACGTATCCGTTCCTGTAGTTTCATAGAATCCAGGCGTAAAAGTAACACCTTCTGGACATATCCAATTATCTGGCAGAAATATAACACCATTCACAAATCCGCCATTCTTATCCCCACCAATTACACCAGCAATTTTTAGTCGAGCAACACCCACTAAATCATCGGCATTGGTGCGAGTATATCGGAGGTAATACCACTCGTCATAGGTCAATGTACGCCATGTGTTTGCAGGATAACCACTAATCTTAATTTTTCCCCAATCTTTAAAATCACCCTGGAAATCCGCATTGTCAGTAGATCTGTTTACACCATACTTTGATCCCGTGGCGTTTGTTGCACTCCAACCGAAGAGGTCAATAAGTTCATCAGCCCCAGTAGCAGTGGTATTTTCATAACCACTACCTTGACTATATGTGACCTCACCACCAGTCGAATTATTGGTACCTATTATCTCATATTGTTGACTTGCAAAAGACCAAACTTTATTAATTAGATGGTATTGCAAGTTTCCAGGAGAAAAAATCACTCGTCTCGTCTTGGATACAGAAAATACGTAAATAGGTTCTGATTGACTCCAAACATGAATAGTTATTAGGTTCAGCAACACCAATAACATAATACGGCGGGACACTGCATGATTTCCCTTAAAACACCTAAAATTAGATAGGTGCGAACGGCATAATGTTTTCATATTGTGCAAGTTATTCATAATATACGATTTACGTTATCGTTTGATTATGTGGTGAAATTTCATAAATTCCAACCCAAATACACAGGCACAAAAAAAGCGTGAAACTTGCTCTTTGCCAGTTCCACTCTTAGAGGCTGTCGCATTGCCTTGTATCTTAGAACCGACAACGCGAAGCCCACGCCGAATATAAAATATACTCTCGTGCTATATCATAGTTAAGGTACGCGCGTGCGTAATACTAATACGCAAAAGGCATACCAAATAGGCACAAGAGGGATCATCTATATCCCGTAGGGCATCTATCGTTGCTAAGTCCTGAAGATACTTTGAAACTGCGACATTTCTAAGAGTCAGAACAGAGCGCTAATAAACGCCTTTTAATATGTCTGCTACCCTCCGCCGATGATGTTGCAGACACCCCTCGGCGTAAGTTCACGCTGCAAAGATAATACTTTTATTTGAATTGAGCAAAAATAGAGCAATAAAAAACAAAAAAAATCGCATTTCTGCGATTTTTTATCGATATTCCTATGCAACACACGGCAATTTAAGACGTAATCCAAATAAGAATACGCTTGACTACGTTCTTGATGGTTTGCGTAAAAATCTCCTTTACCCACTCCACACGTTTATCCGTCCAACGCTGAGGATGAGTGGTTATCATGATGCGATTGGGCAAACTACTCTCCTCTGCCGCACGAATAATATCATCCGTAGCATGATACACCAATCCTGCGGCTACCCATTCATCTTGATATCTAGGTATCTTATCACGCACCGACACTTTATAACCATCCCAACAACGACCCGTATCCGTCAAATAAAACACCTGACCGAAATCCACATCAAAATACGGTTCACCTATCACGCCCAAAGCACGATAATCGTATTTTTTCCACAGATCCTTAGCATCCCACTTGCTCGTTGGAGCACCATGCATGCAGATAGTACGCACTGGATAATACGAACGGAAATAGTCTAACTGCTTTTGGAAATGCACATAAGCCTCATCTACATTGCCATTTGCCAACGCCATATCTTCATAGTGATAACCTATCTCATGACCCAATTCAGCAATTGCACGAATCACTTCTGGCTGGTTGCTATCTGCCACTACACGAAAATAGTAACTCGCCTTTATACCTAATTCATTTTCTATCTCTGCGACCGCCAAACTATTCGCCGCCTTCAAATCTACATCGTGGCGCAAAATGATGTATGGCGACGAGGTGATATGGCTATTAGGCGATGAGACAAGGTCACAATATTGCTCAAAAGTAATGAATTTATAGCCCTTTTTGAGCAAAGAACTCAGCAACTCACGATATTTTCGTAATGTAAAGTCTATCATGGGGTTACGTGTTGCGAATAATATAGTCAGCAAAATCCATAACATACATTCGCACTAGAATACACCTAATTACTTATAGATATCATTTAATGCCTGTGCCAATTTTACTCCTGCCGTATAAAGTTGCCACTCCATTGGCTCTAACCAATGGTAAGCATAGTGATATGTATTACCATTCCATGTAGTATGATACTCATAGATTTCGGAGGTCACGTGATAGGTTTGCAGCAATGTCTCTTCATCTGTCATTTTCAAGATTGCCTTCTTCTTGCTGCTATATTGATCGTGTAAGTATTGTGCATATTCGGTATAACTGAAGCCTTTGTAATCGATCAGTTTCCCATCCCATACAGAGTGTAGATTAGTATTTTGTCCGAACCATTTCATTTTCACGCCATTTCCGCCTTTATCATCCAAATGCGCCACATGCATGGGACAAAAGCGATCGGCATAAAAATGCACATAAAATGCTAATGCATCATGACATGCACCATTTTGGCGTAATACTGTTTCTATACTATCCATTGCCATAAAGAGATCACCACCCACCTCAGGGTAGTCAGTTAGCATAGCAACTACTTGAGCATCTGATAACCCACCATCTAAATCCTGATAGTGGCAAGTGTGACTCTTAGGATAAATGGTATCGCTCTTTATTTCATCTGCCCATGTTGATAAGTATATCATACCTCTTTTACCCAGCACAGCATCCACTTGCTTGCGTGCTTTACAACTGAGATTATCATACGCCACTTGGGCTACAATACGATGCCCCTTGTTGCCCCATGCTAAGGCTTGATGCATAGATGGAACAAGAATTAGAAGCATAAAGTAAACTGCAAGTAATCTTTTCATATAATTATCATTCAATTAGTTAATATTCTGCATTATCGATTATCTACCTGATTGCGATATACTACATAACGTTGGTACAAATACTCCAAGGATACGTTAAGGAGCATATTAATAATCGTTACTAAGTATTCATTCCATAGCAAATCTTCTGCCAGCCAATCACCCAAAATGGTAGTCGCAGGAGTGAAGAATGCATAGAAAACAAGTACCAAGAGCATAGCACGTGTCACGTTCGCATTCGACTTGAAGGTAAATCTGCGATTGAAGGTAAAATTCCACAGAATACTCAGCAACAACGAAATAAGATAGCATGGCCAGTAGCGCCAGCCTGTAAATTCATTCAGTAGGGCGAAGGAGCCAAACTGAATAATACCTGCACTTGCCGAAAACAGCACAAATTTCAGCACTCTCACCCACTCTTTTATATTGTTCTTTTCCATAATCCTTTCCTCTAACCTTTCCTCTTACCTTTCACCTCTCACCTAATATAACTCTATCCACTCCACCGTATTGCCTACCAATTCCAGGTAACGGCAGAAATCTTCGCGCTTAATAACCACCGTTCCGCGGCAGTCATTGGGGTGAAAACTCAGGCTAGCTGCATCTTGCAGGTACTTATCAAGGAAGAGTATCACATGATGTTCTTCATCATTAATCAATCCAAAAGGGCTAACACTACCTGGTTCCAAGCCCAGATAGCGCATCATTCGCTCGGGACTAGCAAACGATAGTTTGCCTGGCGAGGTCTTGCCCGCTGCCAATAGCGATGCTTTCAGCCGTTGTTCCAAATCGTGAATAGCCAAATCATGATCACAATGGAAACAAATCAGATAATGTTGCGTACCCTTATGATTGCGCATAAAGATATTCTTACAATGCACACTGCCATCCTCTCGCCACCAGCGTTTGGCTTCTTCGATAGTCTTCCCTTCCGGATGGTTGTAACATTCAAAGGGTATTTGATGCGCTGTCAAATATGCCAATACTTTCTCTTGTCTTTCCATATTCTCTCGCCTTTCGCCTTATAGCCTCATCGCCTCACTAGGCTTCCATGATTACCTCGCGCAGCACTTCACCTACTGTAGGATGTGGAAACACAACCTGCTTAAATTCAGCGACAGTGTAGCCCATACGCACAGCAAAGCTAGCTGCAGCCACAAACTCAGAACATGGATTGCCTATCATGTGCACACCTATAATCGTTTTGTTCCTACTATCCACAATCACCTTGCACAATCCCGTTTCTCCCTCATTTTCAGCCACAAAGCGACCTGAATAGGTCATCGGTAATTTATGCACCTCATATGGCACAAATGGCTTATCTGTGGACATCGATGGTGCAAAGTCGCCTTCACGAATATCGTTCAGGTCTTTCTCTGTCAATCCAATACATGCTATTTCTGGATTGGTATATACTACACTTGGAATAGCGTTGTAGGCAATGCGTTGTAGTGGCAACTGTTTCAACATACGCCCTACTGCCACTTCTGCTTGACGGCTTGCCACATGTGCCAACATAATCTTACCTGTTACGTCACCTGCGGCATAGACATTCTTAAGATTGGTCTTCATCATCTCATCCACCACAATACCGCCACGGTACATCTCTAAATCATTGAGTGCTTCTAGCCCTTGCATATTCGCACGGCGACCTACCGAAACCAAGATATGCTCTGCCTCGTATTCACCATTAGTAGTCAACACCTTATTACCTTGTAATTCAGTCACTTTGGTATCTGTCAGAATTTGAATACCCGCTTTGCGGTATTTCTCCAACAGAATTGTCACCACCTCTTGGTCAAGGTTAGGAAGGATAGTTGGCATCGCCTCAATCACAGTCACTGGCACACCCAGTTCATGATACAAAGTAGCAAATTCCATACCTATCACCCCACCGCCAACGATAATCATGGATTGTGGCAGTTCTTTGGTCTCCAATGCATCCGTCGAATCCCATACAGCGGGATTATCCTTGATGCCTAGTATAGGTGGAACAAAGTTGGTTGACCCCGTACAAATCAATAGATTTTCTGCCACATATTGCTCCTCACCCGAAGCAATTACCACTTCTGTATCCGTACGGCTGAGCACCGACGCAGCACCCATAACCACTGTGCAATGTTCGTTATTGAGTTTCTGCTTGATACCAGCAACCAGCTTGCGTACTACTTTAGTCTTCCGTTGCACAATCTTGGCATAGTCAAAACTAACACCCTCTGCTTTAACACCATATTTATCCGCATGGGTAGCATTATAATACTGTTTTGCACTATATAAAAGCGTTTTAGTAGGAATACATCCCACATTGAGGCATGTGCCACCCAAGGCATTCTGCTCAAAGATAACGACATCCTTACCTGCTTTTGAAGCGATTTCTGCGGCAGTATATCCTGCAGGACCACCACCAATGATTGCTAAAAAGTATTTCATATTTAACTTTATTTATTATATTTCTGTTCTAAGAATATTCTCACTGCATTACCTACCATTTCCGCACAAGGACGTTTCTTATAGTATTCTTCTGTGCGTGGAGCGGGAGTTGGGTTCGTAAAGTCCTTCTCCTTGGGTGAGGATTTAGGAGAGATGGCTAATAATTCCGCGCAAATCAAACTACCGTGTTCGGATTTGAATTGTGCAGCCAGTTCTTGTACTAGGGCGTAGTTTTCTTTTTTGCCTTCTGCATCATGGGGCATAGCACTACCATTCTCCAGTCCTGCCAACAGAAACATACCGCACGCAGCACCACATGTCTGACGCATACGCCCTATACCACCGCCAAAAGAGGCAGAAAGGCGCAGAGCGAATGCATCATCCTCTATTCCATAGAGATCGGCACACGCTGCAAACACCGACTGACTGCAATTGAATCCTTGGTGAAAAAATTCTTTGGCGCGCTCTACTCGTTGTTCAATTTCTTCTTTTGTCATAATACGATTTGCATTGCTTCGCGTAAGCGATGTTGTATATATTCCTCGCTCAAGAAATGTCCTTTCAGTTCAGCTATCATTTGGCAATGTGCGAAGAATTTGGGATAGTATTCTTTGGTCCATTCGCCCAATACTTGGTCATGATCGGTGTAGTGGCAAATGGTTTGCGGTGAATCTTTGGGGGTATAGTGATTAAATCGTTCGGCATCTTCCAATGTGAACGTAAATTCGCTAGCGCCATCGGAGCGTCTGCCACGCCATTGGTGGGTGCCTACAGCATACTTCATCACTTTGGGGGCTTGCAGAAGTGGATTGATAACTATTTTACGGCCTTCGAACTCCGTGCAAAGTACATAAAAACCGCCCATCGAACTACCGATTAGATATTCTACGTCAGGATTGTCTTGTAGAAATTGCTTTATTTTCGGTAGCGATTCATCGGGATTCTGGTTTACTTCGATAAAGCACCACTCCAAGTCTGGATGATGTACGCGAAACTTCTCCACTATGGGTGAGAATATCGAACCCGTAAATCCGTGAATATATACAGCTTTCATATCTCTTATTATTTCTTGCCTTTCACCTCTATCCTTTCACCTCTAACCTTTCACCTCTAGCCTTTCACCTCATCACCTAAATAAAATTCGTCCGTACTTTGGGTTTCTCACTCTCAGGGCGCTGTTCTTTGGCCAAATTTCGCATCATCCATGCCATATTGCGTGCTAATGTACGCATTGTTTGCAGTCCTTCTGCATCTTGTTGTGCCTCGCCTTTATCCCAACCATGCACGCTATTCCAGTATTGCGATGAAACTACAGGCATATTATTTATGGTAAAGTACTTATTCAGTCGGTCAAAGCATGCACTGGCTCCACCACGGCGGCAGACGGCCACAGCTGCTGCTGGCTTATAAGACAACATAGAACCTGCCGAATAAAATAATCTATCCAATAATGCGCACAACGAGCCATTAGGGCCTGCGTAATACACGGGTGATCCTACCACCAATCCATCTACACCTGTTGAAAGGATATCACAGAGTTGATCATACAATGGATCAAAGAAAGCACATCTACCTTTCTTTGTATGACATGCACCACATGCAATACAACCACGAACAGGTTGATTACCTATATTAACCGTAATGGTTTCTATGCCTTCGGATTCCAAGGTGTTTGCTACTTCCGCAAGCGCAATACTGGTATTGCCATTCACGCGTGGACTGCCATTAATAAGTAATACTTTCATGATATAATACAATTACTTTCGTTTTCTAAATAGATAATAATCAAAAATGATACTTCGCTGACTTATAATGCTTGGATAAAGTACTTTGGAATTGCGAATATTATCTCTTCTTATTGATTTATATCTTCTTCGCATCTTCAAAAAAGCGCATCTCGCACTAAATACAGCTTTGGTATTCAGCCACTTACCTGAAAACAACATCTGCAGAGCTGCAACATAATCTAAGAAGAAGCGAATAAATAGTACCCAATGCAGTTTTGATGCGGATAAATTCTTATAAAGCATCAACAAATTGTTACGAAAGTTCAGAAAAGTCTTTCTCGGACTCTCATATCCTAGTGTGCCACCGCCTACGTGATATACTACAGATTCTGGCTGTACCATGATTTGATATCCACGGCAATGCAAGCGCCAACATAAGTCTATTTCCTCTTGATGTGCAAAAAATTCAGCATCCAAACCACCTACCTGCAAATATATTTCTCGACGAATTAGCAGACACGCTCCTGATGCCCAAAAAATAGGTACTATATCATCATATTGCCCACGATCTACCTCCAGATGCGATAGGAAACGACCCCTACAATATGGATAACCCAAGCAGTCTATCATACCACCTGCAGCTCCAGCATGTTCAAATACAATTTCAGAAGTCCCATTATTTGTCGCATCTTCTTTGGATTGCCAACTCAGTATTTTAGGTTGGATAGCAGCTACATCCTCGTGCGTGCGCGCGTAAACTAATAAGGTGTCTAGCCATCCTGCAGTAACTTCTACATCCGAATTGAGTAAAACTACATATTTGGCCTCTACCTGAGCAATAGCGCGATTATAACCTTCTGCAAAGCCATAGTTTTCTCCCAATTCGATAATGCGAACGGGTTGTGTTCGCAGAAAATCTATCGAAGCATCGGTAGAACCATTATCCGCCACTACAATTTCTATGTGTTCACCCTGCGTATATTGAATGACAGAGGGCAAAAAGCGACGTAACATGGCTTCACCATTCCAATTTAATATGATTACACTACACTCTAACATATCTATATACTGATCATGTACTATTTCTATGGCTAAAAGCCAAATGAAAACGCTATAGAAGTTGTAAAGTTCTTACCATGGTAATACATGGGGCAGAAGGTATCCAAATAATGCTGAGCATCTCCCAAGTCTTCGCTAGGAAGCGCATCTGTCTTCTGATTATCAAAGCCTTGTGCATTATTATATTCTAAGGATAATGTCAGATACATATTTGGATGCACCTCATACATACCATCCAGACGCAATGCATCGTTGCGATAAATAGCGTGATCAAAGGGTTTTTCTGCTATGGTTTCTCCTATTCCCCCATCACGAATAACGCCATCGGGACCACGATATACACGCAAATATGCATAAGAATTATATTTCACATCATTTGTGTAACTCAGCTTGAGTAGCATACCACGCATAGGCCGATATGCCAATTCAGTATAGATGGATTGTGCATTATCACCCATATAATGACCCATATTATAGCTGTTAGATGCGTAGGTAAGCACATCAATAGAATGTGTGTAACATGCTATATATGAGCGCATAAACTCCGCTTTCAAGCTCAATCCCCGAACGGGCCAACCCGACCAATTCAAACCTACAAGATAAGATATTGGATTATGTTCAGGATTGCTCTTTTTCAGACGCGACAACTTGAATTCATCCAAATAGAATGATCCATATAAATGTAAATGGTTGATTGGACGTATCGAGATGGATGCAAAAGCTTGTGAATTTTGATTCTGCGAAGCAATACCTTTAGTAAGCAAATGATCTAACGATTTATAGAATGCTATAGGGATGAGATAAGCTGCCTGAATAGTATTTTCAGCATATATTATTGAATTACCCAATGAGAACGAGAGTTGTCGTATAGGAGTAAAAGTAAACATGTTAGCCGCCATAAACTTGTTGTATGGTCGATAGTTTTTGGCTAATGCGCCCTCTTTAGTAGTATTTTCTAGATAGAAATACGTGGAATCCAGCACATTAGAGACTAACCACGCATGAAAATAATCCAGTTGAAACCAGCGGCAAGGTGTCAGTTGTAGCGTAATCATAGGTACTGCAGGATTACGACCGGATAAGATATTAGAAGCATGATAACTATCTCCCCAGCGTATGTTTTCGCGTTGGATACCAATACTTCCCCACCAAGTATAAAGACTTATTCCGCCCTTAGAATCTGAAAAGTCACCACCATAGTTAGCTTCTTTATACTGCACGCCAGGCATATTACTTAGTGCGGGATGAGCCTGCGAAGCACCGTAATGAATACGTGCGCCGTGCATTCGTTCAATATCTGTATGGAAATACTTTTCACTCAACCAATTACCACTCCACGAATTATCGCGCAGACTTCCCCATATGCTCAGGTGATTGGCAATATCCATTTGCAATTCTGCACCCCACCAGCGTTGCAATAGTGCGCCTTTTTTATTAATGGTCACATCTGCCCCCAAGATGGGACGCAAACGCATTTTAAAACTATTATTAGCCGATTTATAACTAAACTGCGGATCTGCTAGCGACAAATTATAAGTTTGATGATCCGTATATTGCACGTAGGCATTGACCATCGTATCGCGCTCTAGCGCAAACTCATTGAGATAAAAAGCCAAATCCTTTTTCTGACGATTATCTAATGTCGTGTCCATCATCTGCGCTTGCTTCAACATTTGCGCCACCTGTTGTCGTGAATAGGGGCGCACTGCTGTTTGAGCAGTGATAGCACCATCTGTAATCAATTCATCTAAAAAGTCGTATAGACGTTCGTAGTTCAAGGGCACAGGGATATTCTGCGCTCCCACATACCATGCAATTGAAAACAAGATGCTTAATATCAAACAGATACGTTTCATTATAGTTTAATGGCTACGAGCTCTTTTGAAAATAATAGTATAAAGAATTTTCCAAAAATAGACAAAATCGGTTCTAAAAGTACCTTTTTGTTCACATTGTGTGAGATAGCGCATTTCCGAGACTTCAATCTCCTCTAAGGTTTTAGGCATATCGGCATAAAACGGAGGCAACATTCCTGGCTTATGCCTCACACGTTTTGCTTGCAACTCATTAGAATACAATGAGAAATATTGCTGTGAGATAGGCCGTACTCCCACCAATTTCATGTCACCTTTCACCAGATTAATCAACATAGGTAATTCATCTATCCAATATTTGCGTGCTAGGCGACCTAGCGTAGTCACACGAATATCATGGTTAAATTTTCCACCATCTTGCAATGAGTAGCGCTTATAGATATATTCTTGTAAAAATTCCGAATAAGGGTGCATAGTGCGTAGTTTATAGAACTTAAATTGCTTTCCATTCTTCCCTATCCTATTGAGTTTCACAAAAATACCATACACACGTCGCTCAATTAGTTGTGGTCGGAATTTACGGCGTGCTATCACATAATCTAGATCGCCAATCTTACGTTCTTCTACGATATCAAATCCACAATAGCACAAACGACCAAGCACTTCTGCCTTGCTTAATACGCGGTTTTTACCTTCGGTGATATCAAAATATAGGCGCGATGTCATAAATAACTTAGGCAATACGCGTTTATATAGAAAAAAAGCAGTATAGTATAACCATCCCACTAATTTATTATAGCGTCCCAATATATTGCGCTTCGTTACTGATTGAGGCTCATAGCAGCACACCCAAAGTCCATTGTCTGGCAGTTTATCGTTGACCGTTGCAAACAGTTTATTCACTCCTCGTATTTGGTTCAGGGGCATAAAGTTCACTAGGGTATCATAGCGATAGTTGCGCAATTTTTGAATATTATACAACTCCGTTGAACGCAGGGTGAAAGTATTGGAAGAATATATATCTATGTGCTTCTCTAAAAATGTCAGTACTGCTGGTGTCGCAAATTCCAAAATACTATTACGCAGAGCTTTCTGCTCTTCTATAGAATAGTAGTGAGGAGTCTTCAGAACGGGTTGTTCTGCACGAGCTATGGCTTCGATAGGCAGATCTTCTTCGTTTAGAGCATAACGATAGGCATGCTTTAGCACAAGATATATCAGCGATATGGCTAGAACCACCAACCAAATTGTTAATAGAACCCATATCGAAAAATTCCGATTAGATAGTATCCACATATATCCATACATCAATCCAAATGTACAAATTGCGGATAGCAATAAACGACGAATATCTCTGCCCATCTTCATGTACTTAACGGGTACATATCGATGGCAGAGATAACTAGTTAGGAGCCAAACTCCAGAAAAAACCAATGCAAAGACATCATATTTTTGAAATGGGATAGCCGTAGATAACGGAAACCACCATAGCACCACTACCACACTAAGTATCAGCGCTATCACATCTGCAAGAATGTAATCCCAATACGGCTTATAAAATAGATGTCTATGCATTATTAAGACAAATCAATTACTTTTTGTAGCGAGCATTTAAGCCATTAACTACTTCATCAGTAATGTCATATTGTTCGTTTGCCATTAGCACATTATCCTTAGCGGTGTTGCTCAAGATAACATGATAGCGACCATCTGCATTAAACTCTTTCAGGAAGTTATTCAAGGAGTCAGACAATTGTTGATTCAATGTTTGATTCTCCAGCATAATATCTTGTGTTAGTTTTGCCTCTAGTTCTTGCAACTCTTGTTCCTTTTTAGCCAACTTTTGTTGATCTTTCTCTGCGCGTTCACGGCTTAAGTAAGCGTTGTTTTCCAATTTGCGTTGGAAATCTGCCACTTCATTTTGGAATGTACGCAACTTGGTGTTCATTTTCAGACGAGCATCTTCTTGTTTGCTCATTAACTTTTCACTTGCATCTTGTGCAAAAGTGTAGTTAGCCAACAGACTATCCACATTTAGATAAGCGACTGGCATTACCTCAGCAGCTGACACTTCGGCTACCTCTGTTGTCGCTGGTTTGTTACCTGCAAATACGATTACAAACAATGCAGCCACTGCGGCTACGAGAACGATGTTGATTACTAATTGAAGTTTGTTCATGTTGTTTTATGTGTTTAATTTGTTAATTTACCATATTTTTTATACTAACTCGTGGATAATCAATCCTGAACGCAGTTTAGGCTCGAACCATGTGGTTTTGGGTGGCATGATATTACCTGTATCTGCAATGCGAATTAATTGGTCCATCGTCACTGGATACAAAGCCAATGCCATTTGCATCTCACCTGAATCCACACGGCGGCTCAGTTCTTCTAGACCACGTATACCACCTACAAAGTCAATGCGTTTATCAGAGCGCAGGTCTTTGATACCAAGCAGTTTATCCAGAATCAGGTTTGATGAGATAGTTACATCCAATACACCGATAGGATCTTGATCATCATAGCGCCCTGGTTTGGCTGTGAGTTTGTACCAATGTCCTGCTAAATAAAGTGCAAAGACATGCAATGCTTCTGGACGATAGATTTCTACACCCATATCTTCCACTTCAAAATCTTCGCTCAGTGCTTGCAAAAAGCCCTCGGCGGTCATGCCATTCAAATCGCGTACTACGCGGTTGTAGTCCATGATATGCAGTTGATTATCTGGGAAACATACGGCCAAGAAATAGTTATATTCCTCATCGCCTTTGTGATTAGGGTTCTGCAGTTTCTTCTCATTGCCCACTAACGCTGCTGCTGCACTACGATGGTGTCCATCTGCAATATACATAGCAGGTATTTCGCTGATAATTGATGTGATACGAGCTATAGTTTCGGCATCACGAATCACCCAGAACGTATGTCCAAAACCATCTAGATCAGATACAAAATCATATTCGGGTTTTTCTGCTACTACTTTAGCAATGATAGCATCCAAATCTTCACGATGTGGGTAAGCAAAGAACACTGGCTCTACGTTAGCATTGTTCACGCGTACGTGTTTCATGCGATCTTCTTCTTTGTCACGGCGGGTAAGTTCATGCTTCATAATGCGACCTTCCATATAATCTTCTACCCATGCAGCTAGTACCAGTCCATATTGTGTACGGCCATCCATAGTCTGTGCATATATATAGTAGCAGTCTTGTTCGTCTTGTACCAGCCAGCCTTTCTCTCGGAATAAGTCGAACTGTTGTCTTGCTACTGCATATACACGCTCATCGTGCTCATCAGTACCCTCCGCAAAGTTAATTTCAGGTTTGATGATATGGTACAACGACATTGGATTACCCTCTGCCTCGCGGCGGGCTTCATCTGAATTCAGTACATCATACGGACGACTACTCACTTGTTTGGCCAAGGCTTGTGGTGGACGAATACCACGAAAAGGTTTTACTTTCATGATTAATTAGTTTTTGGTATTATTTTTATTGCTTACTTGGTTGTTTCTTTTTTACCCATTGTACACATACCATTGAATACCGCATTAGGTTCTACGGTTAGTGTTTGAGCAAAAATTTCTCCTTTGATATGACTAGTAGAACGCAATGCTAATGCTTGTGACACATCAATCTTGCCATCTACCTTACCCATTATCTCTGCATTTTGACACTCTACGGTTCCCTTGATGTTACCTTTTTCACCTACGACTAGTTTTCCGCCGCACTTTACATCTCCTTCTATCGTACCATCCACACGAATATCATTGTCGGTGATGATAGTACCAATCACTTTGCTACCAATGGTCAAAGAGTTGTACGATGACCCTGCATTTGGTTGTGTTCCTGCCATATTTTCTACTGATTTAAAAAATGTTATCATAAGGTTAAATGTATATTCTCAAAAAATAACTTGCAAAAGTACTAAAAAAATCTCAATCATGCAAATAAAAGTGTATTTTTTATGAAATTATCTTTGGATATTAGGTTATTTCAAAAAAAAGTAGTACCTTTGCAAGTTGTTTTGCTACAGTTGCGTATATGAAAGAGATGATTATCGCTATTATTGCCGTTGCGTCATGTGTTATTCTTCTAGCTGTTCGAGTGATTCTAAAGAAGAATGGCAAGTTTAGCAGTGAGCATATTTCTGAGAATAAGCGCATGCGTGAAGATGGTATTCATTGTGCTACTTCACAAGATAGAGAAGCACGAAAAAAAGCAAAAAAGAAATTAGATGTAAACCAATTATAATATTATGCGTAACCGATTTATATTCTGCATACTAACGATTATTTTTTCAGTAGTATTAGCCGGTTGCAGTGTGAATGCACGTATCAAAAAGGCAGACCGAAAATATGCTATTGGTGAGTATTACGAGGCAGGTGAGATGTATCGTCAGGTATATCGCCGCATTCCGACCAAGGATAAGGTCGCGCGCGCACATGTCGCGTTTATGCAAGGTGAGAGCAACCGTATCATCAATAATGCTCGTGCTGCAACTGCATATAAGAATGCTATCAAATACCATTATCCCGATTCTATTGTGTATTTACGATACGCACAAGTGCTACAATATCAAGGAAAAATCAAAGAGGCCATCAAGCAGTATGACATATATCTAGATACTTATCCCAACAACTATGTGGCGCTGGCTGGCAAATATAGTTGCACGCAGATGGAGCAATGGAAGAAGCAGCCATCTCGCTACCAGATTGCATTAGCCAAGGAGTTCAATGAAAAACGCACATCTAATTTTGCACCTGCATTTATGTCCGAAGATGGAGACGCTGTAGTCTTCACGTCGAACCGTCAGGAGAAATCTACGAATAGCAAAAAAAAGAAAATTCGTACTTCGCCTGTAACGGGCGTTGCTACCTTCAATCTCTACTCTATCCGCAAGAACGCTGCAGGTAAGTGGGAAGATATTGAGTTGTGTGAAGGATTATACCAAGCTGCTGATAGCGAAGATAGCGAGGAGGGAGGCCAGAACAAAACCACTTCTGCGGAGTTAGGTGTATGTTGTTTTTCACCTGATGGAAAAACAATGTATTTCACATACTCATGCCCTATCAATGGACAGGATTTAGGTGCTAAGATATATAGTTCTACCCGTGCGAGTGGCGAATGGGGCGAAGGACAAGAAGTAAAACTCTTCGCCGATAGCAGTATTACCGTCGGACATCCTACGCTGAATGCGCATGGCGATACACTATATTTTGTGAGCGATGCGCCAGGGGGTTATGGGGGTAAGGACATATACATGGCTATTTTGGATGGTAGCGAGTGGACTGATATCCAAAATCTAGGTCCTCAAATCAACACTACTGACGATGAGTTATATCCTCATTTCCGCGCAGATGGTCGATTGTATTTCGCGTCGAAGGGGCATCCTGGCTATGGTGGATTGGATCTTTTCTGTGCTATGCGCCAGGATACTGTATGGGATGTATTTAATATGGGTGCACCTTTCAACTCACCTAACGATGATTTTGGTATCGCCTTTGTTGGCACTAGCGAGAATGGCTTTTTCTCTTCCAACCGTGGGCAAAAACGGGGATATGACCAGATATATTCATTCACTTTACCAGAGATGGAGTTTATTGTAGAAGGTAATGTATTGGACAACAATGGTGAACATGTGGGTGATGCTACTATTCGTCTTATTGGCGATGATGGAACCAATGTGAAGATGCAGGCTCGTCGTGATGGTACCTATCGCTTGAAACTTAACAAGGATACACGCTATGTCATGTTAGCCACATCACGTGGTTATCTCAATCAGCAGCAGCAGCTATCCACCAATGGCCTAAAAGATAGCCATACCTATAAGCAGGATTTCACCCTAGCGCCTATCTCCAAACCCGTCACGATGGGCAATATCTTCTTTAAGTTTGGTAGTTGGGAGTTGACACCGGATTCCGAAGATGGTTTGAATGCATTGATCAAGTTACTCAACGACAATCCTAATATCACCATTGAGATGGCTGCACATACAGATATGATTGGTAGCAATGCTGCCAATCAAGAGTTGTCGCTCAAGCGTGCTCAATCGGTGGTCACTTACCTTATCAAACATGGTATTGAAACCGAGCGACTCACACCTGTGGGATATGGTGAAGACAAGCCTGTGATAGTTGATGAGGTGCTACATAAGCAATATACATTTTTACCCAAAGATCAGGTATTAGATGAGGCATTCATATCATCGCTCTCTGCAGACAAACAAGAGATCTGCAACTCGCTGAACCGACGCACTGAGTTCCGAGTACTAAAAACAACCTATAATTTGTATTAGGTAAGAGGCTATCCCTATAAATTATCCCGGTCTTTATACTATAAACTTTCAACTACAAACTAAAAAATATGAAACAATATTTGGATTTATGCGAGCGCGTTTTGCGCGAAGGTACTGAGAAGCATGATCGTACGGGCACTGGTACGCTATCGGTCTTTGGTCATCAAATGCGATTTAGCCTAGAAGATGGTTTCCCATTGCTTACCACCAAGAAGTTACACTTGAAATCCATTATCTACGAATTGCTTTGGTTCTTGAAGGGTGATACCAATGTCAAATACCTGCAGGAACATGGTGTACGTATCTGGAACGAGTGGGCTGACGAGAATGGCGAGTTGGGGCCTGTATATGGTCACCAATGGCGTTCGTGGCCTGATTATCAAGGTGGTAGTATTGACCAGATTGCTCAATTGGTAGAGCAAATCAAGCATAATCCTGATTCACGACGTCATATCGTAAGTGCATGGAATGTAGCAGAGGTCAATCACATGGCCTTGCCACCATGCCATACATTGTTTCAGTTCTATGTAGCAGATGGCAGATTATCGTTGCAATTGTATCAGCGTTCAGCAGATATCTTTTTGGGGGTGCCATTTAATATCGCATCATATGCATTGTTATTGATGATGATGGCTCAGGTCACGGGTCTGAAGGCTGGTGATTTCGTCCATACTTTTGGCGATGCGCATATCTATCTCAATCATATTGAGCAGGTTAAGTTGCAGCTCACGCGTGATACTCGTTCGCTGCCTACCATGCGTATCAACCCTGATGTCAAGGACTTGTTCGCCTTTGACTTCAGCGATTTCCAACTGGAGGGATACGATCCTCATCCGCATATTCCTGGTGTTGTAGCAGTATAAGCCCCTGTCTCTAATAGCCTTTATGCTATGCCTGAGATTCTTCTACATTACATTTGGCAGCAGCGCCTTTGGTCTGCGATGCCCCAGCAGACCACCGATGGTCTGCCTATAGAGGTTATATCTGTGGGGCAACATAATAGAGATGCTGGTCCTGACTTCAGCCATGCGCATCTGCGGATTGGGGCACAAGAATGGGTCGGTAACATCGAGATGCACATACATGCCTCTGATTGGAAACATCATCACCATCACCTGGATCCCGCATACGACAATGTAATCCTACACGTAGTTTGTGAGGCCGATGAGCCTACCTATAACACCCGTGGAGAATCTATTCCACAGTGTGTCTTGCAGTATCCTCATCATCGCGATTACCTCACTTCGCTTTTTACCCATGCACAGCAGATGGATTCGGTGTGGAACACTGTACCATGCCATTCATCGCTTCTGCTAAACCCCTCGTTGCTCACACAAGGATGGCGCGATACATTGTTACTCCAGCGTATGCAATGCCGTCAAGAGGCTATTACCCGACTATTGGAAATCACTAAGCAAAACTGGAACGAGGCTTTTTATATCACGCTGGCACACAATTTTGGTTTTCACACCAATAGCCTACCCTTCGAGGCATTAGCGTTGCAAACGCCACTCAACTACCTGCTCAAGCACCGCAATAGTCTCTTTCAGGTCACATCTATTCTATTGGGACAATCAGGACTGCTCAATGAACTAACTATAAAGACAGATGAAGATGCTACCATGCTGCGTGAATATCGGTTCCTACAACAGAAGTTTAGCCTTCAGCCCATCAATGCTACCATGTGGAAGCGAGCTCGCATGCGGCCTCAGAATGCCCCTGTAAGACGTATCAGACAATTTGCGCAGTTGATTTGCCAATCCGAATGGCTCTTCTCCCAGATGCTACAGCAGCCTACGATAGAGGCGTTGCGTCAGCTGCTGCGATGGCAACCAGCATCCCACACGCAGCCTATCCAAGAGCCGCCACCCATGGGCATTAAGTCCGTG
Organism: Paludibacteraceae bacterium; assembly: GCA_045579895.1. Classification (GTDB taxonomy): domain Bacteria; phylum Bacteroidota; class Bacteroidia; order Bacteroidales; family Paludibacteraceae; genus Colicola. Next base: position 59,481 of record JAZNMT010000081.1, on the reverse strand, counting down.
GATATATTGCTAATTAATACATTCCTCCCCTATCGTTATGCCTATGCTCTCGCGCAGCATAATGAGCATGCGGCACATACGGCATTGATGCTGATGCAGCAGATTCCGGCTGAGGATAACACCATCATTCGCCAATGGCAATTATTGGGACAACAGGTGACGTCTGCTGCCGACACACAGGCGCTGATACATCTATATCAGCACTACTGCCAAAACGAACGTTGTATCCACTGCGAAGTGGGACAACAGGTTTTTCTTCGGGATTAGCGTTTAGTATATACAGCGAAGGTGTATGGATATGGATTTTTCTCATCCGCCTCATGATGCTCTTCGCTGATGCATTGCCAGATAGCAGAATCTATTTCTGGGAAGAATGTATCAGCATCTTCCCATGCATGATGTATATGCGTTATATATAGTTTATCTACCAATGGCAAGAATTGTCGATAGACCATTCCGCCTCCGATGACAAAAGCTTGCTCATCGGCTGCCACCATGTTCATTGCTTCTGGTATTGAGTGAGCCACTTCCGTTTGTTCAAAGGCAAAATCGGCGCGATCCGACAGCACGATATTACGTCTGTTAGGCAGTGGATGTTTGGGTAGAGAGAAGAAGGTGCGTTCGCCCATAATCACGGTGCAACCCGATGTTTGACGTTTGAAATACTGCAAATCGCTGGGCAGATGGCAGAGCAAATCACCCGCTTTGCCGATAGCATTATTTTCGGCGATGGCTACAATAAGAGATAACATATGCTTTTTGTTTTTTTTATTTTATTCGTACTTTATTGTTTACCCTACTCTTCTGTAAGGTCATGGGATTATCTACACGTCATATCCAGATAGGTGTAAGAATTGTGATACTATTTTTCGCCACGTGCTCTTAGGCTTGTTGTTGATATATGCTTCCAATAGTTTCGCTTCAGACGTTTCGGGCTGTATATAGTAGTCTGCAATGGCAGCGGGGATTAAGCAGGAAAATCCTTCCTGAAGTTCCACGGTATCTTGTGTACTACGAATACGGATTGTACATGCACCTTGCAGACAGGTGATGATGACAAACGAATCGTATAGCACCATATTGCGGTGTATCGGATTATTCAGCGATAACACTCGTACACTAAAGTGTTCGGTGTCGATACACGGATTCGCCATATCTATCGTATCTTCATAGTTGCTGCGATAATCGGGGTACACGGTGTAATCTAAGGCTTGTGCAGCCAGATCCGTATGTAATTCGCGTGGTTTGCCATTCAGGTCCATACGGTCGTAGTCATAGATACGATAGGTGATATCAGATGTTTGTTGCACTTCAGCCAGTAGTACGCCTTTGCCGATGGCGTGTATGCGTCCTGCAGGCAGATAGAACACGTCTCCTGCATGTACTTCATGTTTGGCCAGTGCATCTTGGATAGTACCATCGGCCACCTTACGAGCATATTCCTCCTGCGTTAATTCTTCCTTGAATCCTGCGTATATCCATGCGTCTGGTTGTGCATTAATCACGTACCACATTTCGGTTTTGCCCCGTTGGTTGTGTATGCGGTGTGCCATGGCATCATCGGGGTGTACTTGTATGCTCAGGTCGTCATTGGTATCAATCAACTTAACCAGGATAGGTAACTGGTTATTATACTCTTCTGCCACGTTTTTGCCCAGTATAGCTTCTGGCATTTTGCGTATCACTTCTGTTAGCGTGTATCCTGCCCACGTGCCATTGGCAATCACCGATGGCGACGTAGGTACAGCAGAGACTTCCCAGCTCTCGCCTATATGGTTCTGCAGTGGCAGTTCTTTCCAGGCGGTTAGGTTTGCACTACCCCACACTTTGGTATGCAGGTTAGGTTCGAATAGCAGTGGATATAGTTTGGTGCGTTGTGCTTCTATCACACATCCCATAGCTAGCATGCGCACATCGGTAATGGCATGTAGTTCATAGGATTTGAGGTGTTCTACGAGCACAAAATCATCTTTTTGACAATGGTGTACTATACCTGCGATAGTAATGTCTATTTCGCCCTCTAGTATATAAAACAGGTCTTGTAGATCTGGGTGAATATGTTTAGCACTACATTCTCCTGCTTTCAGTTCTAGCACAGCAACTTGGGTGATGCTGCATCCGCTTTCGTTGGAGGACAATAGTACGCGTTTTAGTCCCATTTCGTAGGACGTCCCCGCAGGTAGAATATCATGTAAACTTCGTTTCATATTATATTCAAATTAGCCTTTAAACTTTAAACCCTAAACCATAACCCCTAAAATAATCTCCACGATGCGTTCAGCGGCATGTCCATCCCATAGTGGTGGTATGCTGCCTTGTTGCCATTGTCCGGCAAATAGGGCATCTAGTGCGGGTTTGATTGCTTCGGGTTTCGTGCCGATAAGTCGATTCGTACCTAAGGTGCATGTCTCTGGTCGTTCTGTGTTATCGCGCAAGGTGATACATGGTACTCCCATGACTGTTGTTTCTTCGGTGATACCACCTGAATCAGTAACTACCACTTTGGCATGTTCTACCATGTAGTTAAACTCCAGGTATCCCATTGGATCTACGATATGTAGGTTTGGGAACAGGGCTTTGAGTTGCTCTTCATTACCCCATAGGTTGTAGAATATCTTCGCAGTACGAGGGTGTATTGGGAAGATGATTGGCAGTCCATGCACGTTGGTAATAATCTGCTCCATCAGGGCTTTCAGGTGTGCCTCTTCGTCCACATTGGCAGGGCGGTGCATCGTCATTACCACATAGTTTTTCTCTGTCAATCCCAGCTCATCATATACTGCAGGTTTACGGAATCGGCTGCGATTGGCGAGTAGTGTGTCAATCATCACATTGCCCACATACCATACGCGCTGTTTGATGCGTTCGAAGGTGTAACTTTCTTCAGGCAAGCTCTCGTCTCTTGCCTCTAAACTGCAGCTCGCATCGCGAGCGTTCTGTTGGCACGTTGGGCTGTTCTCTAAGCAGCAACCGCTAAGAACGAGGTTCTTATTGGCTATAGCAGAGGTAGTGAACATATAATCAGCTAGCGAGTCGGTAACCATGCGATTGATTTCTTCGGGCATCGTGAGGTCCCAACTGCGTATACCAGCTTCCACGTGGCATACTCTTGTATTCAGTTTTTTTGCTACGATGGAGCATGCCATGGTGCTGGTGACATCTCCTACTACCAGTACAATATCCGTAGGGTATGCCATCAGGTCTTTTTCGAATGCCACCATGATATTAGCGGTTTGTTCGGCTTGTGTTCCACCGCCACAACCCAGATTCACATCAGGCATAGGGATACCTAGTTCTTCAAAGAAGGTATCCGACATATTCTTGTCGTAGTGTTGTCCTGTGTGTACTAAGCGATAATGTATATCTTTGCCTTCGGCATGTGCTTTTTGTATAGCTTTGATCAGTGGAGCAATCTTCATGAAGTTAGGACGTGCTCCTGCGATAAGGGTGATTAACATATGTTTTTGATATTGATTACAAATGATGAATTTCTAATAGCATTCTTTATGTTTATCTTTGACAAGCCTTCAAGTGTCCACGTATCTCTTTTAGAATCTTTTCGCTGGCGTGTCCATCTCCAAAGAGTGGTGGAAACTTCACGGACTTATTGGCCAAGACTTGATAAGCATCCATTATACGTTGATAATCTGCATCTGCTATGATACCTGCACCGGCCTCTACTATCTCTACCCATTCTGTTTCAGGGCGCAGAATCACACAGGGTGTTTCAAAGAAGAAAGCTTCTTTTTGTACACCACCCGAATCGGTCATCACTACCCGAGCATGTTTTTCCAATCGGATAATTTCAAAGAACGAAGCTGGCTCTATTATTTTCAATCTTGTGTTTTGCTCTATGCGCGCTATCAATTCCGCAGATAGTTGAGTTGGCAACATTTTGCGGGTACGGGGATGCAATGGCAGCACAATATCTATTTTGTCATTGTCTGCTATGTCCAATAAAGCACGAAAGATAGATTGTAGGTTCTCACTATTATCCGTATTAGCAGGTCGGTGTATGGTGGCCAATACAAAGTTTCTATGCGTCAACCCCAATCGCTCTATGATATCGCTTTTCTGCTCAGCTATATGACTAAAATAGATTGAGTTGTCGTACATCACATCACCTGATAATACTACTTGTGGAGTTTGCTGATTAGCAAAACGTACTTGCTGTTTGATGCCATCTGCTGCGAATCCCTCGCGCGATAGGTTTTCTACAGCAGTCGCAGTTGGGGCAAAGAGGATGCTAGATAGTTGGTCGCACACAATGCGGTTCACCTCCTCTGGCATTGACATATTAAACGACCGCAATCCAGCTTCAATATGAAATACAGGAATATGTATTTTGGATGCAGCTACTGCAGCAGCTAATGTAGAGTTGGTGTCGCCATATACGATTATGCCATCGTAGGGAGCATCGGTGTGTTGGGCTTGTTGTAGCACATGTTCTACGCCTTCCATGATGCGTGCTGTCTGTTGGGCATGTGATCCACTACCTACATGCAGGTTGTAATGTGGTTGTGGTATGCCTAGTTCGTCGAAGAAGACGGCAGACATATTCGCATCATAGTGCTGTCCAGTATGCAGTATATGCTCTTCTACCTCTGTAGTGTATTGGGTATGAATAGCACGTGATATGGCAGCTGCTTTGATGATTTGTGGGCGAGCTCCTATGATAGTAAGTAGTCGAATCATGTATCTTAGTCTAGCGTATATCTTTTCAAATCGCTACAATTCCAATTTGCTTGCAAAGGTACAAATTATTTTTGACATATACAATATCAAATGATAATATTTTATCGATTAGTATATATTTTATGTACTAAGTGACAAATATATTATAACTAAGCAGTACTAGCAACCCTCTTATCAACCAATACTCCTCTCTCTAAACAATAATTCGAAGAAAATCACTTAAACTGTACCCAGAAGGCATCGTTCTTTTGGTTCTCGCGGGTTTGTTTGGCAGATGCAGGATAGTTTTCGACAAACCAAGTGAGGAATTTAGCGTAGTCAATCTTCTCGCTGAGCATTTTTTCGCGGCGAGTTGCATATAATGCTCTGCGCTCCTCAGCAGGCATAGCCACAAGTTGCTCTACGATGTTGTAAAGTGCCTCAGTACCACTTGGTTGGAGTGAGCCATCGTTGCAACGGATGGTGCTGTCTTCGGTCAATGGTGTAGCATGTATGCCATAGCCAAGTTGATACCCGTCTTCCAACTCGCGCAAATACCCTATCCTACCCACAAAATCGTTGAAGCGGACGAATGGTGTTCCGAGTACACCTGCCTCTGCAGCCATAGTTTGGCTATCGCCAATATAGAGCGAAGCAAACGCCATGACATGGTGCATGTCCAGCGGATTGATGCGAATGCGATATGGTTCGAATTGCGGCTCCAGTTCGCGTTCGCTGGTGATGTATATTTGTCCATGAGGCGATAGGATTTCTATCAATCGCTGTGCCACTTGAGTATTGATGCCACTGATTCCATTATCATGATGTGCCTTTAACGAAGCAAATCGCATTATGAAATAAGGTTTGCTAGTATCAATGCCGTATCCCTCCACTACCTCCTTGTTTGGAGTAAAATGATTAGGGTGGAGGTATGCTAACTCTTGATAAGATGGATATTTGGTTGCTTGTTCATCCCATTTTCCACTATTACATACGATTGGATTCAATATAGCATCAGCACCAGGATAAGATAATTTAGCATATAGTGGTACCACTGCAGCATCATCTTCATTACAATTTATAACAGGAACATGACGCAAAGGACCTATAATGGAATGCTCCACACTAGTACCAGTCATAATATCTGGACAAAATTGCGCACAGAATTGATTTAGACGCACAGCACGTTTTAGTACGCCTAAAGCCATACCTATTTTGTTGCTTTTTCGTCCTTCTGCTAATATATTGTGATATTCCCAACCTTGATTATCCAATAGTTGTTGCAAGATATCTTTCTTTTTAATAAGAATCTCGACTTTATGTCCATGCTCACGCCAATTGATAATGGCATTCTTATACAAATAAAAATGAGCAGGATGCCCTAAATAAACTAAGATTTTCATAAGATATTTTGATTTAACATATTTAGAGTTACATTATCCTTTTCAACCATTTCACTCCTAATCTACCTATTGACACGATAGAGGTTTACGAATATATAGAAATCGCCCATACTCTACCAATTCGCTACCAAGCTCTATCTTGCTCTTTAACATATCATAACACACTTTTCAAACTTTTCAATATAATTTACGGTCGAATTATTACACATTTCAATACATTTTCTCAAATGCATAGTACGAAAGTATATTTGAGTTATACCAATAAGACTATATAAAAACAAGCTACTTATATCTATAGCAATGGTATATATTTTCATACTGCTATTTCACGTTTTCTTAATTACTAAAATAATGTTTCAATACACGTTTTCGTGATTTTCGCTGTAAAGGTACTACTTTTTCAGGGATTTTACAAGTATTTTTACAAGAAAAGTTGAATAAAATTTATAACTTAAAATGTAACTGATTGTAACATATCTTTCTGCCACTCTTTATCAAAGAACATCACATAATATATAGGCAAATATGTAATGCCACCATCTTTCTTTACTCGTCTTTCATTAGAGAACACAATTGCCTTTTGTACGCCATAATCCTTATTATTCAGCAATGCATTCAAAGCACTATGAATGGTATAGTCCCGTCCAGATTTTACTTCTATTGGCAGCACAGAGCCACTTTGATAATCATCAATTATGAAATCCACCTCGCCTTTTTGGCGATTGTCATAATAAAACAATGGATAGCCATGACTTGATAATTCTTGTGCCACAACACTTTCATACACCGCACCTAGATTGATACTTCGCTCGTTATGCAAAATGGGTTGAATATTAGTATGGTATAACTTCGCTGTTAGTAATCCAACATCATTCAGGTATAGTTTTAGCAAATTTTTTTGCAATGATTCTGATAGTGGAAATCGGGGATTGGCAATTGCATTAACACCAAGCGATATGGCAGAAGACAGTAGGTATTCAAATTCGTCTATATAACGCGTAAAGCGATCTCCCTTAATATCTTGTATATCTTTGACCACAATGCGCTTTTTCTTGTTCTCCATTTGTGATACAATCATGGAGTATATGCGGCGGATTAATAATTTCTTGCTTGCGTTATTTTCATACTGCGACGCATCTGCCTCATACATGGCTGCGATAGCATTTTGCAAATTGCGCACGTTCACTATATTATGGGTTGCCAGATATTCATTTACCACATCAGGCATGCCACCCACCAACAGATAACGACGGAATAGATCAAACAGTTGTTCGTGTTGTTTTTCTGGTAGTTCTTGCTGATTTATAAAATGATTATGCAAATCCTCAATAGCACTTTCTCCATAGTTGTTTGCCCATAGAAACTCTTCAAAATCAAGTGGATACATTTTTTTAATTATCACACTTCCAACGGGGATAGAAGTCGTATGGCGCAAAGCTATGCCCAGAGCACTTCCGCTTGCTATATATTGATATTTTTGTTCTTCTCGCAGAAACTTCAACAAAGTTAGATATTGAGGATAACATTGTATTTCATCCAAGAAGATGAGTGTATCGTTGTAACTCCCTAATTTGTCTCCAGCAACAGAGCTCAGACGTAAGTAGAACTCATCTACAGTGTGTACATTCTTAAATAATTGCAGTCCTTCATTATCGGTCACGAAGTTTATTTCCACATAATTTGCGAATAGTCTTTTACCCACTTCGCGTATTGCATACGATTTACCCACCTGACGAGCACCTTCAACAAGTAGGAATTTGTTGGAAGCTGAAGCAAAATGTTGCTCTAAGTATTTGGTAATCTTTCGTTTTAACATAGCATAATACACTTTTCAATATAATCTACAACCTATTTATCACACTTTTCAATATAATTTACGGTCAATTTATTACACTTTTCAATACATTTCCAACTGCAAAGATACTATTTTTTTTCGAAACCACCAAATAAATTCCCTTATTTTGCAGTTTTTTCACTCTCACATTCCCTTATTTTGAAGTTTTATGCAAACTTCTTCAACCATTTCACTCCCAATTTACCTATTTGATACAACAGTGGTTTGCGAACGCAAAGACATCGTCCGTACTCTACTAATTCGCCACCAAACTCCATTTTAAAATCACGCACACCGTATGGCACATCGGGTTTACCTGCGCCCATAAAATCAAAGAGGGGCAAACTATTGCCTGTTGCATATTCGATAGCAGCATACGTAGCCATCACAGATGGAGAGAGGTCGCGATACTCCTCATCCAATCCACATACATACCATTCGTATATCGCTTTTCCTGGTAGTATCGGGCACATCATTCCACCGATGACTTTGTCTTGATACTTCACTAGTAGGTACTTCCCTACTCCATTTCGATAGAATTGCAAGAAGAACGCTTCACTCCATAGCGGTGTACGTACTTTCTGGCGATAAAGTTTACTAAGAATCTGATACCAATCGCGTATCTCCTGTTCGGATTGTGTCTCCGTTATAGTAGCGCCATTTTTTTTTGCTTTGCGTACTTGACGGATACGCTGCTCACTCATAGTGTGTGTGGCGTTGCAATGCACATGAATATCATAGTGTGGCTGGTATCGGAACCCACAAGTTTCAAATGAATCTCTCCAGTGATTATAATTATGAAAATTACGCGTTTCTACATATATCGAATTCTTGGTAACACGTTTTGCTGCAAGCAGTAAAGCACTTAGAGCTTCATTACTGATATGTTCATCTAGAAGCGGACCACCAATGATAATTGATCGACAAGTAAAGTATTGTTTAATAGGATTTTTTTCTTGTGTAGTATATCCTACAATGACTCCTATTAAATGCCCATCTTCTTCTACTCCTATGGCAAAAGGAAAGAGTTCGGTGCTAAACGATGCATAGAACTCATACGCTTCCTTGGTTTGAAACCATGTGGCATATGGTGAGCGCTCCACTAGCTCTCGCCAAGCCAATGCATTGATGTTTGGATATGTTAGTAGTGTTATCATCTATATTCGCTATATCAAAACTTGCTTATATATCGCCACTAATCGCTCAGCGACTTGCGTGTTACTGAATCCATTGCAAGAATGGGCGGAGAGTTTTTTCGTTGTATGGTACAAAAGTTTTAGAGTGACCAATCAACACGATATCTAGATGATCTATTCGTTCCTGTTTTGCACGACGCATTATGTTCTTCATCATGCGTATTAGTCCTCGACTATTCACCTGATTGAAATCCATCTTCAACGGGCTTTTCACAAAGAAACTGCGCAAGGATAGTTTGCGATTATCATTTTGTTTGGCACTGACCGATTGGGATTGTGCCTGATGCTTGTGTTTATGGAACTTAGCTCGTACCATACGGAAGATACGTATGGGACTAATGAAACTCCAGAATGGTCGCATCTCAGTGTAGATAGGCATTTCCGTAATCAATCCATTAGGGTCATATGTATTGATATTATTTGCCGACGCCTTATACGAAAGCAAGTTGTCATAGGCACTACGATAATCATAGCAGACATTGCCGCCTTGACAACCACCTTTATATACCGACGTATCGTGCGTGATACCATGTTCTACTAATACTTGATATAAGGTAGGCGTAGGCATCATACTCCAGTTGGCAGCACGGAAAAGCCATACACGATAATCCGCTTTCATAGGACGCAATAAATTCTGCAAATACTCTACACACGTACCAACCATCTCGCTAATGCGTTCGTAGGAAAGAGCCGCCATATTGTATTCTTCGATACACTGATCGAAATGACCATCTTTGTACTCGGATTTGAAATAGGATGAATGTATATGCAATTGTACATCATGCCCACGACGAATGGCGTCACATAATTGCTGTTCGATATCTGCCACATGGAAATCATCCCTACCCGTCTGTTTCCAATAGCGTTTGAAGCAGAGAATCTCTGCCACATCAGCCATGATGGTTAGTCGCTGATTATACTGCTCCAGCATATCCATCAAGCGGGATGTAGGTTCTACCATCAGGTCTATGGGATTACCGTCACCGTTACCATGTATCTCGTAATCTAATGTGAATAGTAGATTAAATTTCATAATCGTTTCACTTATATTTTTGTGCTAAAGAATCGCAATATTTTTCGTTGGGACAATATCCAATTGAGAAATTTGTATTTCCATCTAGAAATTATAATATCTCCACCATCAAATTCAGTATATTCGCCACCAAAACTTTTCTTAAAACGATATACTCCGTATGCTGGATTAGTTTCATCTGCTATTGTAGGTACACCTCCCATATCAAAATATTTTATCCCCTCATTTTTGAAATATAGAAATGCCTTCCAAAATAAATATGGCGAACAACATGTTTTTCTGTTTGCTTCTATATCACTACCTCCAGAATGATAATAAATCGTATTTCCTCCTTGTAGCATTAAGGCAACAGATATTACTTTGTTTTCATATTTACCCAACAATAATGTTGCGTTAGGTTGTAGCATTAAACGAGTGAAAAAATCATTTGATTTTAGTAGCATGGAGGCCTGACTATGTTTAGTAATTGCTCGTTTTTGTGTGCATTCTCTTAATCGCTGAAAATCGGGCAAATATTGTATAGCTTCATTTCCTCTACATGCTAAAATCTCCAAATCAAACTTTGATGCTTTTTTCACATTTCTCTGTTTAGGAGAATCCAAATTTTTAAATAAAGTGGATTCATCATTTGATAAGTTTACTACAAATGTTGCTTCTTTATTTTGTCGGTCAAGAGGCATTTTCGAGCCACGAATCCAGTGTGTTAGATGCAACATTACCACATTATCTTTCGCTGCATGTTCTTTAGTAGTATCTACTAGGATTTTTCTATATTTCGCTTCATAGTCACTATTGATGAACATTGGATAGGAATCAAAATAGACGCATTTCGTTACATGACTAACGAGTGGTTGATTTCCTTTGATATTACCTATAAATCCGCCAATAATATTCTTATCCAACAACATTATATCTCCCCACAAAGATGAAGAATATTCCTGTGGCAGCATTGGATTACCCCATTGGGTATTTTGAACCATTTGGTAAAATGCAGGATATATTTCCGCACTGATTGGTATTATTGTTACTTTATCTTGCATACTGAACTATAGATTTCAAATATATTTTTTATCACAGTATCGTTATGATACATTGCGTTTAAAGTTGTCGTTGACTGATGTCCTATACTGATTGCCTTTTTTAATTTATTCGCCACATCTTTAACCTCATACGTTGAAATAAAACTATTCTCCACACCAGCAAGCACATTTCTAACATCCCCCACATCCGTAGAGACAATTGGACACCCACAAGCCACAGCCTCCTTTACAAATTGTGGACTTCCCTCAGTAAAGGATGTCAATAATCCACAATCCACAGCATTATATAACATTGGCACTTGCTCGCGAGTATAGCCATAGAACTCTAATAGTTCCGCTAGGGGATTATACATCAACACGGCCTGCTTGGCCAATGGATAGTTCTTAACTTCATCAGCAAATTCTTTTGAAAACAATATATATATTTTATCGTTCGCTAGTCCAAGCTGTTGTCTACACATATCCTTATCCATAGGATGAAAGGTATGGGTATCTACAGCACATGGAATTACCCTTGATTTGGCAGGATGGCCTGCAATCTCCATCAATGGTTGTGATACGAAAATATTCATCTGGGATAATCTCACTGCAATTTTAGATATCCATCTTACTCGTTTATCATTGATATCACTACCATGATAAGTAGAGATAACGGGGACTTGACGTTGTAGATTAGCGACTAGACCACATAATCCATAATGTGCATGAATAATATCGGGCTTATATTCAGCAATATCGTTCCTCATCTTACGCCATGCTTGGATATAAGATGTCCAACCACCTCCTTTTACAAAGCAAATACGAAAATCACAACCAAGTTGTTTCAGCCCTTGTATTTGTTCGTAAATAAATGGAGCAACATAGTCCGTATATGGAGCATAATATCTATGACTGCAAACGATTAAGATCTTCATAGTCCTTTTTGTATATTCTTGTCATGTCCTTAAACTAATTATCCAATTTAGCATTATATTTAGCGTCTGCGCTAAATCAGTCCACGTCCCGCCAACTTAAACCAGTTCCATGCGATAGCGGCAATGAACATCAGGGTGCACCAATACGGGTACCACCTTTTTACCCACCACACCTGGTTCATTTTGCTGATGCCATATGCTGCAAACATTAGCGTATAAGATAGAATCGGCATGTGGAACCGCTCCGAGTGAGCGAAGTTACTAAACACCAGCACCACCAGATAACCGCACAGCACCGCTATTGGCAGCACATGCTTGCGCCAATCGCCACTGAAGAGAAGGATAAACATACTAGCCAACGTAAAGGCTGATAGGATATTCTTCACAAAGTTACCACCATGAATCATCATTTGGTTTTCTTGACCATCTATGTGGTTCATCGTAGGAAACGGTAGGGTAAAAATCATTGGTGCGAACACCGATGCACCTGCATAGCGCGCAAAGCGCTGACTCAGAGCACCTTCACGCTGTGAGCGCCACTCCATGTTGTGTCGTTGTTCAGATCCACCCGTCTGCCACATCTCATACACATCCTGACCGATACTCGTACTAGTGGTAAAAACCACACTAGCGAACAGCAATGCCAATAATGTCAGCAACGCTCGCTGCCCCCACTTAACAATGCGGTCAGTAGTCAGCAACACCGCTAGCAAGAAGGCCATCACCATTACGGCCGCCAACGCAGTACGAATCATAAACATATATCCAGGTATAAGCATTAATAGCAGCGTGGGCCACCATCTCAGCCGCCCTTGTCGTAACAGATAATCCGCACGTTCCACAAAGAGCACGCAAAGGAAAACCATCTCCACTTCCTTAAGTTGGAACGAGCAGTAGTATATTAGGTTCGGCATCAGCATACATAGGATAGCTGTCATCCGTCCCGTATATTCGCCAAAGTTACGCGTAGCCAGTTTGTACATCAGCACCGCCGTCCACGCGCTAAGAGCCGCTTTAATCAGTCGAGCGATAATCACACTATCACCAAAAATCCAATAAACAATGGACAAGTAGATAGGATAACCCATATCGGAGAAAGAGAGATCAGGTGCATCTTTCACGAATGAAGCATATATATTCAACACGCCCTGGCGTAACTCACTAGCTCCGAAACGTGCCATTTGATCATAGAATAGTTCATCCGCTGCATCGATAGAGAATGGCGTACCCGTCCAATCTGTATAGAGAATATAGGACACCACCACCCATATCACCCGCAGGATAAATGCTGTCCAAAAGAGTTTCTTGATAAACAGTTTGGGTGTAAAGTTAATCCATCTTTTAGACAGGTGATTAGCGAAATAGAAGAAGCCCAGCACCTCTACGAGTCCGAATATCCACCATTTCCAATCAAGGATATGTGAAGCGTATAACACACTACACGCCAGCAAAGCTGCCACATACGTCAATATGGCTAAATCAGTCACCCGCCTAGGTATAAAGGTGTATAATTCCTTATCGTGTTGTATATTAATTAGTTTTGCCATTGCAATAGTATATTCAGTTGAATAATTTTCGTTTTAGTCGGATTATTTTTGTCTTCCATTTCCTTGGAAACATATTCAATACTTTTGTCTTCCATCCACCATCACTACTCCACGAATGCAGTCCTTTGTGCTCGCAGTAAGTTCGCTCGCATCGCAGATTCTCACCCGAGGTTAATCCTGGGCAAAAGTACTCTACAGGCAATATGTGAACACCCATCCAATCCTTTTCTTTTCCATCTGCCACAAACCCTCGCTCTTGCATCCAACTGAGAAAATATCCTGTATTGGGCGTCATATCTAGTGAACCATCGGACAATACAAATCTCCTATCCTCATAAGTCTGCATCATGCCTTGCACAAATGAGTGATGCGCCTTGGCTCCAATCACACCCATCATCACAGGATTGCGCTTCGATCCTTCATACCCAGCAAAGGCATCATATTGCTCCATCAGATCGTCGAACGACTTATACACCTCAAAATCCACATCTATATAGAGTCCGCCTTCGCGCTCCAACGCCCATAGGCGGACATAGTCGCTGACAAACGCATATTTCTTCGCCTCGTAGGCTTCTTGAACATATTGGGGCATATATTCTAGCCAACAGTCCTCTCCTCCTTTTAGGGGGGAGAGGGTCTGGGAGAGGGAGGCTTCCGTCCACAAACGATACTCCCACTCTGGCATATGTTTCTTCCACGATGCGATGCATCGCGCCACCAACTCGGGCATCTGCCCACCTCCAAACCAACAATAATGTATTATTTTTGGAATCATCTCTTATTCTTGACATGTAGTAACCAACAATATAAGTTAGGACTATGATTTATCAACAATATTTTTATTGCTGTCCTCTTACTTGTTTTATATTGCGAAAGTGGGAACAATTGCAATTGTTTTATCCGTTCAATGTATATATTTTTTCTATTAAACTGATATACTGCAATCAAGGTCATTAACGAAGTTACTGAATGTGCAATTATCATCTGATACCATTTATGAAGAGCCAAATCATCAGTTGTTTTAAGTTGCGTAGTAAGTATCTCTAACAACATGAAATTACCATCTATTTTCTGTTGTACAGCTTTAGGAGATTTCGCGTTTACCAGAGAATTTGATCGCTCCAAATAATTGTAAACGATAGTATTACATATGTTCATGCGCTTAGCCTTTTGCAATACTAATGGTAGCCACGGAGTATCATCGTAGTAATCTCCTACATAGCACCAAATATTATTTTTCACAATAATCTCTGTACGATAGATATACCGCCATATATTGCAAGCTATATCCAATCGTTCTGACAAAAACTGCGTACCAGTCATTAATTGAGGCGTGTAATCAAACTGTAGCTCAAATGGCCGCTTAGGAATCACTTCATAATGTTCATTTACTATCTGATAGTTAAATCGAAGCATATCCAATTTCTCTTCTTCCATCTGCTTGATTAACTGACCATATACATTAGGTTCGACGTAATCATCTGGATCTACAAAGCATAGATACTTGCCTGTAGCATGGCGCATACCTGTATTACGAGCACCCGATGGACCTTGATTTTCTTGGTCAATCACGATGATACATGGGTGATCTTTAGCAATCTCTCGTGCCACATCAGCAGAATTATCAGGACTCCCATCGTTGATGCAAATAATTTCTATCTCCGTTTCAGGTATATCCTGCTTCAGTACCGAATAAAGGCACTTGGGCAACCATGAGGCCGAATTATAAAACGGTATTATGAATGACAACGTTTTCATACTAAATTTGATATTTTTCTTATGTACTAAAAACTCAGTAATTTCCACCCTATTATTAACATTTCAAAAGTTGATATAAGCGGTACATATATGGACACAACATACGAAAATATATCGTCCATTTTTGTAAACTATAGTCAATCTTTTTAGCAATTAATCTTGCCTCTTTTTTATAATCATTAATAAACAAATAGGGAAAAAGTATATAAACCATCTCACGATCAAAAAATCTCCTGAAATTCACACAATTTGCTCTGGGAATTGCATATTTATCCATAAAATATGGAATATGCTTTTCTAATGGTATTACTTTTTTCATAGCTCTGTTTTCCGTATCTTGACGATAAAATGCCAATATCTTATTATCATAAACGCCTTTACCGGAAAGCAATAAACGCCACCACATGTCAATATCTTCACCATATGCCATTCGCACATCAAACATGCCCGCTTCAATCAATCGTACTCTACTACTACTACTACTACTACCCGTCCAACAATCAGGATAGTTATTCCATACATCTTTTATTTCTCCACGCGCAGTTGAACACTCCATACCATGAGGTATTTCATCTCCATCTAATTTAGTATAACCTATACCATATATTGCTGCATCTGGATAATCTTGAATCAATCGAGATAAGGTTTCCAAATATTCTGGATGCCACAAATCATCTGCATCTAAGAATGCAATATATTCCCCCTTAGCAGCTAGAATTCCTTCATTTCTCGCGGAACTAACTCCACCATTAGATTTTCTTATTAGACGAAAAACTATAGAGGAGGGACAAAAAGTTTTAAGCATTTCCTCTGCCACTTCTGCACTACCATCAGTTGAACCATCATCTACCACAAGAATTTCAAAATTCTGGTATGTCTGCGACAACACACTATCCAATGTTTTTTGGATAGATTGAACTTTGTTATACAATGGAATAACTACAGAAATCATAATTCATGATACCATTTATCAAATTTGTTTAAAATTTTAGCTATCACATATGGACATCCGAATAGGTATTTATACTTAGTGGGAAGACATGCATAATCTATTTTTTTTATAGCCACTTTAGCATCCTCGTGTTGTTCTGGTATTTCTTCAAAATAATATTTACGAATATGATTAGCTGCCCAACGATTGATCCATATATAAAAGACTTGATTATCTTTAAAATCACGATATTTATCTACATAGTATGGCAAGAAATACTTTAACAATCGATTTTTATTCATAGCCCTATTTTCTGCATCCAATTTATAAAAAACCATATATTTATCATAGAACGCGACTTGATATCTTGCTATTATTCGAAACCACATATCGTTATCTTCAGCATACTTGATTCGCTCATCAAAATACCCCACTACGTTAAAAACCTCTTTGCAAATCACTACTGAACTTGAACAATATAAATCAGATACTCTGCCTTGCATCTGAAAATAGTTTTCCACATAGCCTCTAAATCCATCTGATAGTCCAGTTGACAATTTACGCATCAATTTCCCAGTGCAGGTTTCGGCATAATTGACTCCCCACATCTTAGCCTCAGGGAAATCCTGAATCAATTTCACTTGTTCCTCCAAATAATGCTCATCCCATAGATCATCACCATCCAATAGAGCAATGTAGTCATATTTCGCCTCATGTATGCCTCGGTTGCGAGCAGAAGATACGCCACCATTGGTTTTTCTGATTAGGCGAAAGGTGGGAGGCAAAAGTTCAGAGGCTTGATGGTCTGTTTTGCAGTTCTCTGTACCTTTAAGATCTAACCTACACCTTTTAATCTCACGCAACATCGTTTCTACGATGTCTACGCTCCCATCCGTACTGCCATCATCTACCACAATGATTTCGTAGTTGGTATATGTCTGTGCTAAAACCGATCGAAGCGTTGCTTCAATTGCATTTTGTTTGTTATATAGAGGTATAATTATTGAAAAAAACATCACTCTAATTATTATGCAAATATTAAAAAATTAGTGTACTATCTTTTTTAGAATCCATTTGATTCTACGCTTTACTGGCAATTCCCATAACAATGTAATATCAAAGTCATATGAAAGTATATTCCAAACTTGATAATAATAAAAATTTAAAAGTCTTTTTCGTAATTGCAATTGATTAAAAAAAACGTTTTTTTTATTTTCTTGAATTAAATAGTCCACAGAACGTTTCAGAGAAAGTAATTGTTCCTTATTTAAAACATGCCATAAATATATATCAAACGAACGATTGTTTCCAAAAATCAAATTTACGTAATTAGTGATAACTTCTCTATCTTTTTGTATCAAATGGTTAACATGATTTGTAACTTGTGTTGGATGTATACGATACTGATACATCACCTGAGGTATATTCACCAATCTCAAGCCCGCTGCCATAGCACGTGTCCACATGTCATAATCTTCAGCAGGCACCATCTCTTGTCGATATAATAATCCAGCATGCTCAAACGATGCGCGACGCCACATACTAGAAGCATGCAAGATAGGCGAATAAAAGAGCGCCGTAATCTTCACATCTTCCAGATTCGCTTCACGCACCCATATCTCTTGCTTAGCTCCAAAAAGCTCCATACCACAACTGCACAAATCTACTTCAGGATGCGCCTCCATGTATGCCACCTGTGTAGCCAAGCGCTCGGGTGTTGATATATCATCGCTATCCATACGAGCAATAAACTCCCCACGAGCCATCTGCAGCCCCACATTCAGCACATTGCTTAGTCCCATATTCTTCTCCCCTCGATAGCGAACGATACGCTCATCAGTATAAGTGTCTAATATCTCAGAGGAGTTATCAGGCGAACAATCATCCAGCACTATCAGTTCAAAGTCCTGAAAGGTCTGTGTCAATATACTATCCATCGCTTCACGCAGATACAGAGCGACATTATATACTGGCATTAATATCGATACACGAGGATGGGTCATACAAATATTAATCATTTCACATTTATTATAATAAATCTTATTTTTGCACAATATAATTTCTACTTAGCTCCATTGCTTCCATTCCTTTACGAATAACTCCACCATATCCCAATGTGGCACTTTTATATCCAATAAGGCGTAATTCATTTGCAATCTCCATATTGTATGCGCTATGCGGATATGAAAAGTGATTCACTGGCACTGACAAATGTTGCTCTATTATATTTTTTGATTCTAATAGTTCTTTTCGAGCGTCCTCTGCAGATATCTTAGGCAGCATAGGATGTGATTGAGTATGCGATCCCACAGTTAACAACCCCGAAGCGAGCATCTCTGCCAATTCATCCCATGCGAGTGCTATGTTAGCCATATCCGCTTCCATTTGATAATCAGCAAACCATTGCGCAAACACTTTACTTGGAGTATCTGAATTGTGATATATTCGTTGCATTAAGTCATTGAATAACTGATTTTTCTCCTCAGCCGTTTCACACCGACATTCTTCGCCTTGAACCAGTAAAGTGGTATTGTTAGCAATCAACTGCTCCAACTGTATCCACCAAATATCCGCTTTACCTTCAGGAAAAGAGCTTGTTAGATAAATAGTAAATGGAATATCATACTTTTTGAATATTGGGTAGGCATATTCATAAATATCTCTAAAACCATCATCAAAACTTATGTTTACCAACTTTTTTTGCCAAGGCCAACGCATCTTATTTAGACGGCCTACAAGACTATCTATACACACGAAATTATAGCCTGCATCTTTGTACGATACTATCAATTGGTCTAAATAGTCAGGTGTAATCTCCAATTCACGATTAGGCAATGCCCAACTACGATTAGGAACCACCCTATGCAAACACCAAATTTCACCTACTACAGGATGTAGCAGACGATGAATCTTATTCGATATTTTGGATAGCAAGTTCACTATTTCCCTAAAATAAACTGCTTGATGTTTTTCTTCAACTTTTTATATTTTCTATATAACGGCAACAGCCCCAATTTATCAAAAAACACCTCATGACGTTGTGTGCGCGTTTTATTTTCCCATTCCCAACTGGCTGCATTATGGTGGTATGACACCTTGTATTGCGGATTAGGCGAGAACGCATAACCAAAAGTACCAGTACCATAAATCACCATACCATCGCGCAAATACTGCGTTTCATCCACGTAACGAAAACCGCCATACTCCGAGCAATACTTTGCCACCAAACGATCGTTATTCACATATTTGCGATAGTTATAGGCATAATCCGCATCCGCATCAATGCTATTATAATAATCTCTAAGTGCACATATCATGGCATGTCCTTTAGAGCACCCCATACTAGAGGTCAACATTTCCAAACGAGGTATCTCTGTGCCTGGCACTAGCGGATGACCCTCCTTATCGAGCATAGTAGCAGCTATATTCTCGGTAAAAAACTCGTTATAGAGTTCTATACCTGAAAAGAAATTGCAGTTCAAATAATCATCAAAACGCTCAAACACTTCTACATCGGTATCCAAGTATATACCGCCATACTCTGCTAGCACATTATACCTACACACATCCGACACCAGTGCAAAGCGTTTAGTCTCGTAACCATACTTGGCCGCTGGATATTTGGTATAATCAAACGTGGACTCATCCCATCGCATGATGGTATAGTCGGGCATCAATTTCTTCCAGCCTTCAATACACCTCACCTGCGACTGAGGCATCAGGCCCTTGCCAAACCAGCAATAATGTATAATCTTAGGTATCATCGATTCTATTGTTACATCAAATTAACTTTGTTAATACTGCTATTAATAACATTTTAAAATTTAATATATTCTCTTTAAAATTTTATCAAGCGCCCTTACAAATATATTTTTCGTGCATTTGTTGGTCATCTGCAAATAATACATCATCAACCTATCCCACAAGAGTTGTGGATTTTGCAGACGATACTTATTACAAAACTCTTGATCCCAAATATTCAACTTTCTAAAATGCTTTAATCCTTTTTCGCTAAGATTTGATAATGTATTGTCAATATAATGTTGACCACCATCATTCAAATCAATTACGGCCTTTATATCTAAACCATGTTTGGTGTAAAAATCATATGCATTTTTTGGTACATCATAGATAGCATCTATAAGCATACTATGATACATTCTATACATTCTTACCCCGCTATAATCATCTTTATGAAAGGCTGTTGATACCTGATAAAATCGCTCTTTATTTTTTTGACGAAGTGTATTTGCACGCGCAAAATGAATTAAAAAAATATCTTCTATTATGTACTCATGATTAACTGAATTAGGATATGGTAATCTACGTTCATGAATTTGATTATCAGGGTATATTCCTTTCATAACATCTTCGTTTACATGTGTGGCAAAGTTAAATGGGATATACTTTGTATATTTCGAAGAGTCCGCTGTTAGATTCATCCATCTAAAACAAAACACATCACCTGGTTCTGAATTAATTATCGTTTTCCACCCTGATGTGTTAATAAAATAGCCTGATAAGAATTCATCAGCATCCAACGCATAGAGGATCTTATCACCTTCTATTTTCTTTGCTGCATCAAATAGCAACTGACGAGTACGAGCTTGATGCATCTCAACACGAGGATTATCAATTACTATCACTTTTTCGTACAAAGGATAGATATCTCGACTACCATCAGTGGACATTTGGTCTGCAATGATGATATGGTCTGCCCACAATGAAGTAGCTTTTAGAAAAGCATGCAAAATCCATGCTTCATTGCGTACTGGAGTTAGAACTATTAAAAGTGGTTTATTCATTCTTCAATACTATTATATTTTCCAATCATTCCCGAGCCGCAAAGTTACTACTTTTTTCTGACATACGCAAGAATTTCCCGTTTATTCGTAAAATATCTTTGATATTTTGTATAAAAAACAGAACTTCCGATGATTTTCGAATGAATATCACAAAAAAATCGCCCCGAAGAGCGATTTTTAATTCCTTAATTCCTATCTCAAAACACCCTACGCCTTATCAGCAACAGCAGCCCAAATACGATGAATATCCACAGGATAGCAGTACTCCACTTATGAAACGCAGGTATATACTTCCGTGGTGGTTTTTCTACGATTTTCTCCCGCCACTCGGTAACGACCACCGTGTCGGTTCTCACCGCCTTTAGCCTTTCGCCTCTTGCCTCCAGCCTGTCACGATAAACCTCCTTGGTGATATACACCGTATCGTGGATTGTGCGTTCACGGATGATGACAGAGTCCTTGTCTATAGCCATCATGCTCTCAACTGTCATTTGCGCCTCCGAACTCTTCTGGAAACATCTCGTAGTATCGCTGCTCTGCGATGTAGGCATCGATTGTGCGCTGCTGCAACTCAACAGGGCAATCGACATCAGCATCAGGATAAGGATCTGGTGCCGTAATTTCAATAAACATTTCTTCATTGGGATTCATTTTTGTATAGTTCAACAAGCAATCGCGCAGTGTATTCAATCGCCTACGCGAGGATAGCAGGCGTTGTTGCTTTTCTCCTTGGCTTAGCTCGCCCACCAGGATACATCCTTTCGTATGTTCTATGGTGTTGCCAGCATGGATGCGAATGCCCGTTCGGGATACGCCACTATGCGCATCGCGGGCATAGCCCAGAACGCCATCTAAGATAGGCAATATCTCTTGAAAACGAGAAGAAAAGGTCAAACGCAAACGATAAAAACCGGCTGGAATAGCATATTGCCAATGCTCCAAAGTGTCGCAGGCAAAGATGTCTTCAATCACCAGACGACCAGTGATGACATCGCCTTGCGGCATAGATCGAATTAATTGTATGTACATATTTTTTAGGATTTTTGTAGCCATTACCCCCCCCGCGAGCTTCGCGAGCGAGTAAGTAATGCTCAAATTGACTATTATTGTCTCAAAAATCATTCTTTGTAGCGGTAATGGTAATCAATGCCTATGAGGGAGCCGCTGAAGGTGAGTATCTCGCCAAAGGCGATGAGAACAGAGTGATGTATCTCGCCCAATGGTGGGCAGCAGAAGCCCGTAAGCAATAATAGACCTCCAAATACGCACAGACTTACTGATAATATCAATTGAACTCTTTTCATAATTTTCCTTTCAAATTTTTCTCCACGGCCCCCACGAAGTGCGTGACTTCGTGGGGAGAGCGGAGACATTGGGTGCTTTCAAATCGCCGAGCGAGTTCCGTGCCCCTCAATTCTCAAACGCGAGGACGAAGGGGCAACAATGCCACTGCGGAAAGCAATTGAAGGTTACGCTTCATACGCTGCCCATTCCATGTTCCAAACAAAGCGATAGAAGGTCTTGTACTTCGACTGTGCTGCAAAGGCCTGTTGGTCTTGTGGCAGGCGCGTTGGGTCTTGCATACGTTCGCGGGTAGCTGCGCTCACAGCGGTGAACTTAGCGTGGATAGCCTTCTCCTTCTCGCTGAAAGGCGTGGTGCGTACACCATACGAGGTGGTGTAGTTCAGTTTGCTAGCGGTACGGTGTGCGAAGCCGATTTTGTGGCGCTTAGCCACTTTGCCGTGGATCTTCTCCACAGGAAATGCATATTCTACTTTTGCCATAATTGTGTAAGTTTAGATTTAAAGTTTTGCCATTTCCATTGCCTGCATATAGCCTTGCAATGTCTTGTACGTGTGTTGTTTTTTGAATGCCTCTTTGTATTCGGCCACCTGCTCTTCGGTGAGCTCTGCTATATTGGCTTTAGCGGTCGCAAAGCGTGTGCGTTGTGCCAATTGTTTCTCGCTTGGCGGAACTGTAATTTCGCCCACCACACCCGTATATTGGGTGCCATACTTCTCTGCTGCATAGTACTTTGACTTGCGGCTGAACTTACCGTGCATCACATCGATAAGCTCCATCGGTGTAAATCTTGCCATAAAAATAGTTAAGTGTTAGGTTTAATAAGTTGGATTGGAAATGTCTATAGGTTATCTAGAATCCCTGAACATCTTATCCATTTTGTTTGTTAATTTCTTTATTGTTTGTTAATTGTCCCGAATACCATTCGGGGCAATCTTTCTAAACACGGTGCAAAGATACTACATAATTCCCATTTTTGTTGGTCATTTTGACCACTTGCGTTGTTGAGCAATGATTTTTCTTGCCCGCTCCTCGCTCAGATAAAACTGTTCACCTATTATCGCATAAGCTTGCATAATCGGAATGCCTTTTCCTAGTTCTGCATAGAAACGCTCACACAGGGCTCTATTTCGTCGTTGAATATCGTGCATACATACATCATTTCTACCTCACATCAAGCAATCCTTCGGCACACCTGCTTCCGAAGGTGTGCCGAAGGTGTACCGAACATCTCCCATCACGCTGCTTTATACATCTCATTAAACACAAAGCCATAAATAGTCTGCATTTTGTCTTTTCGGTTTTTCCACTTCTTCATGTAGATAGTGGTTAATACTGGGTCGCGGAGGACCTTCCATGTCGCACTCAAGCTGCGAACAAATCGAATTTGACTCTTGTTCATAGTTCTAAAATTGTGTTTGGTTAATAGTTGGTTTAATTGTTAATAATAGCTGTCCCATTTGTTTGTTCATTGTCCCGAATATCATTCGGGTATTTTCCCCGCGCGGCAGGAAGTGCGGGGTCCCCGAAAAAGCTTGCTTTTTGGGGTGCTATTTGATTGCCGCGCAAGTTGTCTTTGTTGTCGTTAAAAAAATCCTCCTCTACCGCCGATTTTTAAGCCATAAGACACGTAAGACAAGTATTTCTTAAAAATTCACGCCCGCGCGCCCGTGAATTTATCAAAATATGATGTCTTCATGTCTTTGTGACTTATTTGCACATTCTTTTTGTTTTATTTGTATCTCATCTTGTTTGCGCTTATAAACAAGCCATCCTCGTATTTGTTTGCCATCCACATACGGACGAACTGCTTTGAAATCATGACGCTCCAGTATTGCATTGAGTTTGCGTATATTCATCGGTTTCTTGATATTTCCATAGCTCACCAGTCGCTCGCTGATTTCTGCTGTGGTCATAAACTCGCCTTTGCCTTCTGCTGGCACATCAAACAGTATGGGCAGTAATTGTTCTTCGTTCTCCTGCGCACGGAACTTCTCATTGTGTGCCTCCAGCACCTCTATCTCATCCATGTCGAACCAATACGCAAAATACCCACACTCCACATACGCTTTCGCCTGAGCATACAATCGCTCGTACAAGATAATATCCTCAAAAGGGTTCTGAATACTCTCCACCTCAAAAGGCAACCATCGCCTGTTGCCCGTCACATCGGTGAGGAACTCGCGGTTATTCGTACTCGCACAAAAACTCGCCAAGCGCACTCTTCGTTCTTTCAACCTACCGTATGCAGCACGCTCATTGACATCCGTTGAGGTCAATAGCGATTTCACGATGTTCATCTCTCTGCCGCAGATAGCATCCAACTCGTCTATGTTCAGCAGTCCGTTCTCGCATAGGCGCAAACGATCATCTTTGCTTATCTGCCCCGATAGCGGCAGTTTGCTGCTGTACGCCCGCAACGCAGGCGGGATAAGACGATCCAACCAAGTGGTTTTGTATATTCCCTGCCGTCCAACCAGTACCAGGACGGTATGATTCACCACTTTATCTTTCATCCAACTTGCCACCATCGCCACAAACCATTTCTTAAAGCACTTGCGCCATAGCGCATCTGCATTACTTTCCACCGCGCTTTGCGCCTCACCCTCGCCCAAAGGGCGACTTACCTTCGGCGTAGCCGACAATACCTGCGCGCTCTCGCGCACTCTCACCTTTTGCGCGACAAGGTCTATCCAATCTGGCTCATTGGAGCTCCACGGCTGCAATCCATTCAGCCACTCTCGCAGTGGGTGAACGGCAGGCACCATATCGGACTTAAGCGCAGTCCACATCTCTGTCACAGATATATTCACGCCCCTCTCAGCTACACACTGACACACCATCGTATTGATGTCCTTGTCGGTAAGGTTCCGCCAATTTTCCTTGCCTCTAAACTGTAGCCCCTCTGGGGCGTTCTGTAGCGAAGCGTCCCGTAGCGAAGCGTCCTGTAGCCTCAAAGAGGCGTCCTGTAGCGAAGAGTCCTGTAGCCTCAAAGAGGTGTCCTGTAGCGAAGCGTCCTGTAGCCTCAAAGAGGCGTCCTGTAGCGAAGCGTCCTCTAAACTATCCGCTATGCGGATTTGCAACCTATCCGTCACCACATCATGCCGCAGTGAGCCATAATTAAGGTAGTTCTCTTGTAGCCACTCGCACGCAATCTGTTGCCGTAGTTCTTTTTTATCTTGTTTGCTCATAATCGCTTGTTTTATAATATTCTGTTTGCTCTACCAAAAATCTGCTGATTTTTGGTAGAGGAGCAATCGCGGCAATTTTAATGCCATGACGCATCCTGTCTTGCAAGTGGATTGCAACGACAAAAGTACTGAATTTGCGCAAACTAACCTTAAACTTTAGCGTTTAAGGTTATGTTGAGGTATTCTTATACCTTTGCAGATTCTTTAACTTTTTTAACAAAAAAAATGCTATGACTATTTATGATTATCTTCAGGCCTTAGAGCGTGCCCAGATGCTAGACGAGATGGTTCGTTTAGGTATTTTGAATGTGGCTATGTATAGACGTTATTGTCGTTATGGTTATTATTTATCATTGCGATCTGCGTCGCCTTTGACGCGCAATTTCCATAGTGTATTGGATACGGCCATCCATTTTGGTTGTTCTGAGCAGGTCATTTACCATGACATCCGAGCCATGCAGCAACTCTGGACGCATTCAACCAGTTTACCTAAACCTATGGCAATTACAGACCAACAGGAGATAATAGACGCGTCGGTGCCGTGAAAGAGAGTTCACAAGGTCTTAATCCAAAGATTGGGTTGTACACCAAACGTGATAGTACAACAGGACAATTTATGGATGTAAAAACGAGTGGTGGCAAATTCAAAGGCGTTTCTTAAACAACTTCTTCAAATTGCTCACACTTGGATGCAACATAAATTTGCCTAGCAAATAGGCTTTTGAGCGACGTGCCTTTGTAGCATCATATGATTGAATACATAGATTGTTCAATCTATGAACAACTAGTTCTGGCAGATTTACACCACGTACCATAGGCAGAAGATGTTGCCATTTGTTATAAAATATGGTCATATTCTTATCTAATCGAGCCATATACGCTTTATTCTCTAACGAGCTTTCAGACCAGAAATGCTCAATCAAAATAGTATTCGTCACACAGACACGTTTACCAACACTTTGTACCTGCATGCTAATATCCATATCATACGCGTGAAAATCAGCAAAATGCTCATCATCAAAACGAATCAGTTTGAACAACGATGATGGAATAAAAAAACATAATCCGTCAACAACAACTGTATCTGCTAAATGCTGAATCATATACATCTCTGTAGCATTCTTTTTTTGGACGCCATGATCATTTTCTAGGTTATATTGCGATATATATGGGGAACTCCACCAATACATTGGAGCTTTAGGCATGAAGTGAGAACCTGCCACACCTATTTGCCCTATTGATTCATCTTGCAATAAGTCATCAATGATTTCTCCCCACCCTTGTGTATGGTATAATATATCCTCATGCATGAAGCAAAGGATATTGCCTTTTGCACGACGCACACCTTCGTTATAGGCAGAGAAAATAGAGAACTCATTCTTTGAATTGTCTATTACTACCAATTCGTATTCACAACCTATGGTAGATGCTATATTTTCTTTCAGTTCCGCCGATATATCTGGTCGACGCGAACAAATGATGCAAGAGATCATAATGTTATTCCGATTTTTCATGCCACCTCATACTAATATATAATAGCATATTAAGGTGTGTAGGCATAGTTATATCTCATTTTGAATATTACTCAGTTGGACTCTAATCGGTTGCAACATGCGCTCGGGTATCATATTTCCAACGTATTCGTCAAACCTACTAACAACGGCCATCGTCTTATCAATAATCTCATTGGCAACCTTATTATCAATCCCAATCGCTGAAGCTACTGCCAACATATCGCTGCGCGTTATATGCAATCGTTTTCCATTCACAGACATCTGATGACGACGAGTATAGCCCTTACCATATGCAAAAGTAATATCAAAAGCAGGACTTAACTTCCACACGCCATCTTCATCCATCAAAAATTCTATATTCTTAGTATGGTCATCCTGATTACATCCCACCACATTAAATACCATTCGTCGGTATGCCTGTACCATATCCGATTGTGGAAGTCGTAATCCACGCATCACACGAAACAATTGTTCATAAGACCATGAGTCAGGTTGATTATAATCCATGTGATTCATTCCACATAGCGACACCTTGTGCACTCGATGACTACCACCTATTCTATCGTAACGCTTAGTCATAAAATGGCATCTCTCGCCATCAGGCAACAATATAGATTCCATCATCTGTATACCACAATCTACTGCCATACGATAATACACATACTCTAAAGAGCCATAATAACTCGTGTGTCCAAACATCTCTGGATTACTCTCATCTACACCATCCAACTTTAACAACCAATGTTCATACCCTTCAGGAGCATCCACCTGGCCCGAACGTAAATCGCCAGTTTGCCTATTGTATGCCACCACTGCCTTTGCTCGCGCACCACCTGCAGATGTTCCTACACGCAAAATAGTTAACAATGCTTCATCATCCAAATTTAAATTAGTTTGTAATTGCGTTTTACTGCTCATCACTTCCGCAGCTGCTGCAATCAGACCATCCAAATCCACAGCAACCTGTTTGTTGAGGTCTTTCCGTCCTTGTGGTTCAAAGCGCAATGCCCCCATTGCACGAGAACCTTGATACAATAGTCGTTCAATGGTAGTATAGCTATCTTTCGGACGACCCGACTTTTCTAACCAACGATTAATGATTGCTGTACCAAACTTATCTGGCAAACAATCAGCAACAAACCCTGGCAGTCCTTTGAAGGTAGCATAAGGCAAATGCGAGAACTCATATATATGTCCTTCCTCAGGAGTGACAAATAGAGGTGATGGATTATAACCCGAGCGAACAAATTCTGGAGTATATTCCATCGTAATGCGTCCTGCCTCATCTTCCACAATAGAAGCCATGTGCATATCCCAGAGATATATCTTGGCAAAATTAATCATGATCGTCGATACACTTTTTTAGGGGATTTACCACCGCGTTTAGCTATCAGCAACGGACTGACAACAGCATTAGTTTCAAAATTATTCAGTATTTCTAATTTATTTAAGGCGCGTAACAAGGCTACTATAGTTTCAAGTTTAGTTCCCTTGCCATTCTCAACTTGTACCAATGTGGCTCGCGACACACCAGCACGCTCCGCCAACTGTTGTTGACTTAATTGAGCATTCATTCGCATTTGTCGCATCTGTTGACCTACATACTGCAACAACGCCTCATTCGTCATAAAATAGTCCACCATACTAAATCTTATTTATTTCTCGCTGCAAAGGTACAATTATTTTCTGACACCTGCAAATCTGCCATTCAATTTGTCGTTTTTTTTTGACATTTTTAGGCATTTATAGCAATTTTGTCAAGTTTTTAATACAAATTCACCAATTAAATAGGATGTAATGGTTTGTATTCTTAGAAGAAACAATAGAATTTTCTTTCAGTTCCGCCGAGACATCTGGTCGACGAGAACAAATGATGCAAGAGATCATAGTTTGAATAATTGTTTTAGTTTTTTGAAAGGAACAAGAATGAATTTACCTAAGCGATATGCTTTAGAAGAGCGAATTTGTTTTAATTGCATTGTGACTTTTTCATATTCTGAAGACAACTCATTTGACATTGAATTTATCTGCTTTTGTAAAATTTTTCGTACTTCAGAAGATTCCAATACTATAGATAATTTACATAATGTCTTTATCATATGGAGATAATTATTGATACCATAGTTATTACTCCACACTCCACTACCATATCGATACACCGCCATCGGTTCGTTAAACTTATATATATTACCCTTTTCTGCCAATAACATCCACATCACATAATCGCCAGGAAGACAAGGCATTAATCTTTGATACGTTTCTAAAATATTTGGATATTTACGATACATTACTGATGGTGTATGAATATAATTCCCCTCTGCTAAATCTAGTATCGTAGACTTTCCGGGCATATCTCGTACAATAAATTCTTCTTTTATTTCTCCCGTCGCTTGGATCAATGTATTTACTTTATGAAAACATATTGAATACTCTGGATTCGCCTCTATAAAATCCACCTGCTTTTGCAATTTTAGAGGATCTATCCAATAGTCGTCTCCTTCGCACATCGCGACATATTTGGCACCAGTGGCCTCAATAGCAGCATTCATGATTCGTCCCAGTGAACCATCTTGCTTTGAATACTGATTTTCTGTCTCGTAAATTGGCTTAATGATATTTGGGTATTTCTCCTCGTACTCACGAATAATCGCTGCCGAGTTATCTGTAGAAGCATCATCGTGCACGATAGCCACAAACGGAAAATTCGTTTGCTGCATTACAAATCCCTCCAAACAATCACGCAGATAGGGTTCGTGATTATAGACCGTACAACGAATAACAACTATTGGAACAAGGTTCTTTATTAATATTTTATTTCCATTCGGTATTTGTTTCTCCTCAACAAAACCATTGTGTCGATAAAAATCCATCAGTCTTTCATCTTGGGCCACCTCTAGAGATATAAAATTCATACGTTCATTTACTGCAGCACACTTTACATTCTCTAGTAATGTAGTTGCAATACCTTGCTTTTGGAATCGAATGTCAACAGATACATTTGTAATAAAGGCCTTTTGTGTATCGTGATTAATATAATACGCGACCAATCCTATCAAATTATCTCCAGACCAAGCTTCTTCTCTTTCTGCCATTGAAAATAGTTTTTGTGAATATTCTTTCACATCAACTCTATTGGATAAATCATGCACAAAAGCAGATGAAACATTTTGTAAATGATACAAGATGTCGAGTTGTGACGACGTATTATGTCTATATTCTATACTCATATCTTCTATATATATCGTAGCAGATCAAAGTTTTTATGAATCAACTCCTTAATAGCTAAATTTCGTTTCTCCAAATCTTGAGCCACTATCTTTCTGTTATTCCAACAAGCATCAACCACTTCAATCAAATTGTCTTTATCTGCAGGATTAGCCACATATTGTTGAACAGCTGCCACTTGAGCAAACCCTTGTAATTTATGAGCTTTAGGTTCATGACCATAATCAATAATCACTGTTGGTACATTTTGGGATAATCCTGCTACTGCAGCATGTACACGCCCAGATATCAACATATCAAAATTAGCAATTATACCTTTCGTTATCTTAGGATCATATAATCCATCCATCAAATAAACGGAGTCCGCTATTTCTGTTTTTTGTATAATACGATATAATTGCTCTACTATTGGATAATCACGTCCTTTTATAGGTGTAAAATTAGGAGGTAAAATAAATCCATTAGAATGTGACATCAAACATACATTTACATCAAAATCTCTAACTATATGTGTGATCAATTCTACATACTGAACAAATTCTTCATCTTTCCAATCTTCGCGATTAAATGGTCCTTGAATCATATTCCAACCACATAGAACAAAACCTATTGTAGGCTTCTCCTTGTTTTCGATAGGTGTACCTTGGATGAATGGCGCAATATCTTTTGAAGATGCAGGTTCGAACATAAATGCAGGACATGCTAAATCTACGACTTTAGAGGTCTCAAACCCATATGCTTCCAATACCGAACGACTAATAGGTTCTCTATTGGTCACCAATGAGAAACCTTCAAAGACTTGTTTTGCAAAAGGCAATGTCTCGTCATCATTGAACGGACCTGGAGACCCTGCCAACATAGCTATAGGTTTGCCCAACAATTGTACTACCCTATCCTTCATCAATCCTATCAAAAAACGGTTTGGACCAACTAAATCAGCATTTCGTCCCCATATATCACCTGAAAAATCAATTATTAGGTCCGATCGCAGGACTTCATCTATATAAGGAGTTGTTTCCTTTAATTCGTGCGTTTCATAATATGAAGATGCTATTGCTAATTCTTTTTCTGCAACAGTCAAATATGTTTCATCCCAAGCATAATAATAGTCCATCGGCACACACTGCACATGCTCACGCTCACAAAAGCCATCAGACATTTGAAAAGTTGTCTTGATATTTGCTTGTGGAAAAACACGATGTAATTCTCTAAAAAACGGTTCTATAATATAATAATTTCCTATATTACCAAACTCCATTCTCCCCCAATGAAGGGTACATTGTCCTATTACGAATATGTTTTTCATTTCAAGTGAACTTTTAACCACGGTTGTTGGTCATTTAATTTATCTAACATCATTTCCTCAGTAGGGAAACACAATATAACGGTTCCTATTGCATAACGAGCACTAGAAAATGCATTTATTTCATCACCTGATTTTACCCATAAATCCAAATCACGCACATATGGTTTTACCTCATTACTAATCTCCAATTTATGAAATATACCATCTTGATAACTATGTAATATTACTTCCGCCCAGTTACCATTATATGACCATGATTTAACCTCCTCTATTGGCATTCCTAAAGCGGCACGGACAGAATCGGTAATCATATCTACCCCAGTAGCATAACGTACTACTTCTGCCAAACGATTTCCTCCACCACGTGGACTTACCTCCATAATATAAGGTTTGCCATCTTGTCCCAAGCGTGTCTCTATGTTATAGATTGTGCTCTGCATTCCCAATAGCGATATTAGGCGCTGTAACTCAAATGATAATTCATTCTCCACTTTTTCTCCCATTGTAGAGGGCCAACTAAAAGCCGCTGGTGCATAAGGATTGGGGGCCGCACTATCAAATCGTTGACTAGAATATGTAAGAATTTGGAATTCTCCATTCAATGAAAAACAATCAGAATCAGAGGAGCAACCATCTTTCTCTATCCACGCTTCAATAATAAACTCACCAGAGATAGAAAACTCCAAGGCAAAATGGATGGCATCTAGTAGTTGATCTTCAGAATCTACCTTCGTGACACCTTTGCTTCCAGCAGAATCTACTGGTTTCACAATCACAGGATATTGCCATTCATCTCGTTCTCCCCATGCTTGCTCAGCACTGAAATAGCTCTTTGCTTTGGGTACATTGAAACCATGTTCAGCAAGAAATTTTCTAAATAGTCCCTTATTCTGAAGTATTTGGATAGACTCATATGGTCCAGGCATTGGCAATCCAAGTTGATCCGCCACATATCCTGCCGTAACAACTCCAGAATCTGTAAATGTTAGTATTCCATCTATCTCACACCTTTTTGCAATCTCCAAGACAGCTTCTTTATCTATAGTACTAGCATATTGATACTCATCAGAATAAGTATGAGCGATATTATCTGGCAGATAATCTACAGTTATCACATAGCAACCCAACTCATGCGCTGCCTTTATAACAGGTATGAGCAAGTGATCACCACCTAGTAATAATATTTTCATTTGTTTAGTCATATTTTCAGTACCACTTTCTTAGCCAATAACCGATATACGGCATAAAATATGGTTGCATGATTCCTAGGGTCATATTGCTCTATACTTTATCTAATTACTTTATTATCATTCCAATTATTCAACATTGGTTGCGCTGAATATTGCTTATCTTGGTTGTGGTATGATGTTTCGAAGTGGTGGGAGGAGTTCGTTATTACTTATCTTGGATTATGCTTGTTGATTGAGAACAAATAATGTACGGTTATCTCAAATAATTTAAAACGTCTTGACGAGTTCTCCCAATGTTGTCTAATATCATACATAAACCCATCTACCTAGTTTTATTTGGTATTTATACATCCGTGAATTCATTATCATGTGTTAACATTTAAATGTAAAGCATAATCATCTACATTATCTTTTATTCTTTCTACGCGTTCTACACACTCATCAATATGCTCTATGAAATAATCCCATGTGACTAATGGAATATAACTAGACTCACCATACCATACTGTATCTCCATTCGTACATCTTTGCTTATTTGCAGTTTTCAAATTGAACATATTCTCCTTCAAAATGGTAAACATCCAGTTTTTATGAATACAACGACAACCAGATGTGCAACAAGACAAATTTTCAATTGCATAAGAATAATTTCCATTTTTATCTGGTATAACAACACCTAAAATACCATTCCTATGGCTTGTCCCATTTTCACGATGAATTTCTCGGATAGAATAGTAAATTTCCCATGGAATCCATTGCGATTTATCCAACTTGCCAGTTTCTTTCATTCCTGCTGAAATTAATACAATAGTACAAGTTGTTGGGAATATCTTATCCTTTAAATGATTATAGATATACTCGTCATTTTTGTCTGATAAATCATCATCTCCTTTTTCTCCATAATAAAAATGACTCGTTTTTGACAACTTTCTCTCAAGTAAATCTACATAATCTCGCCCCCATGTAAAGGGTGATACATTAGGTATTGATCTTACATTAGTATCTTTATATTTATAAGAAACGAATATATTGTGTCCCATATTTATAACTTACATGTAATATTGTTTATACACTAGAAGATTGATGACATATTAGCAATAATAGCCACGGCAAATACTGATAATCATCATTGTTCTAATTTTCTTTTAAGTTATCAATAGAAAAAAATCATTGGTTATATTACTATTACAGCATACTAATAATCTAATTATCATATGCCTTTCATCTTTATATTCAATAAATCCTTTATCAAAGATGTATAGGTTAATTCTGTTTCCAAGCGGGAATCACATATTTCTTTATTATCTTCATATAAAAATTTAGCAGCAGCACCAGTACTCGCAATTGGAAAAACTTTAACTTTAGGATGTATATTTCTAAAAAGTTTAAACTCATCTTCCACCCCATCCATACCTCCAATGAAGAAAGCAGCATCAAATTCATTATCACCCAACATATGATTTCGCATTTCTAACAAACTATCATGTTTATTTCCTTTATCGTCCGTAATAATAATATGAGCCACTTCCTCATTCTCTAACGGAAAGAATTGTTCAAAATATCTTGATTGGTACAAAGTAACATGCTTGTTTGCATCCTCGCCATAATGGTTTAATACTTGAGCGACTAATCGCGTGATTGACGGATGTCCTCCCCATATCAACCGGCACTTATTTGTTAGCAACACACTTGTCAAAGCCAAGACTGCATCACGTATAGCTATTACATCAGCTGCCTCTGCATATTTTGGGTCCTTATCTTTAGATTTGTTCGGAATACTAGCAGATAAGAAAATATTTAATTGTTTTGTAGCCATATCGCAAAATCATTCTTTTTAATTGTTTTTACTTCCAAAGAATCATTCAACCAATCCAGATGCTTTATCCATCTATGCTTAATTCGCAAATCATCATAGATTAAATGTATTTTCACATCAGCACAGTTAAGCATATTCTTAAACTCCAACGAATTATAACAATCATATGATTGTGGCACTCCGACTGCAGGAATGAATATATTTTTTGGCATACCTTCATCATATTCCACCAGATATTTATATTCTTGCACCAATTGACGTCCAGTTTTCAATGCTTCTTTAATAAACTCGCCAACTAAGTCATCTTGTCTAGCAGCCATGTTGCGCACACGAAGGGACTCTACTTTAATAGAAATTTCTTTGATAATTTCATCTCTCAAAATACCATCCTCAAAATCTCCATCAACTAATTGTATCTTTTCGCATAATTCATTATGAGCATCCAACTTTTGATCTGGCCATATAATCGCCAACACTCCAATGCGTTTTTGATTGGCATTAATAATTTCTTCTATACACCATTTGCTATTACCAAAATTCTTTGTGTATAATTGGATTAGCACGTCACAATCCGACAAACGATGATTTAACTCTTCCTGAAAATCCTGCGCAACGGCAATTGAGTAATCATCTAAAAAAGTATCATAATTACGACGGTTCAACACATCAAATAACTGATTCGCAATTTTTGCCGAGTCTAATCTACGGTAACTAATAAATAATTTCCTTGTTTGCCGTAATAGACGCAATGACTCGAGGGCATAATTCACAAACTTATCTATGTCATCTAACATATATTGTCTACCGTTCATTCTACAAATCGCTTTCGGAATTTCGTTCTCAAAATTACCAATATTAAAGAAAACTGGTATAATAGCGTCTCCATTTCTTAACAACTCCTCCAAGATGTCTTCGTCACAATTATTATGCCCTTCCTTACCAAAATAATACGCAAATGCAGGTTGCTTATTGTTATATTTCTGTGCAAAATTAGATGCATTTATTGTCTCAAATGCATAATCCGGCATACCCATCTCTCGTATCTTTGTAAAAAAACGGTTACGAATCTCCATGTATGCTTGATTTGCAACATCTCCTAAAAATATAATTTGATATTTGTATATCATCGCCACTACTCCTTTATCTTAACAAAATATTGATTCATACAGTTCTCGTCACACTGCTTCATTTGAAACTTCTTTAACTTATTTCTAATCTCAATCAAGTATCTTGAATGCTCATATATATCTTTCAAACTTTTCTCATACACACTATCCGGCCTGCTCAATACAAATCCCTCGGGCAAATCATTTTTGAATGCCTCACAAGGATAAACCAATCCATCGTATCGTATGTTCAACTTCGCTATTCCAGTTCTGCAGTTTATGCGTTTCACACAGTCTGTATAGGGAATACCTAACCGTATAGCCACACCGTTCTTATCTCGAAAATTTTTAAACTGTTCCGTTACGATCCGCTCCTCTTCTTCTGTCAAAAAAGTTAACTCTTGATTATCCAACACTCGTCCATGTTTAACCATCCGCAAAAAACTGACTTTACTTACTCCTAATTCAGTACATTGTTGTATTATCTGAGGAATTTGTTGATAGTTAATCTTCATTGGCACCACGTGCGTCTCCACATTAATCCCCACACTAACCGCCGATGCAATCGTTTGGCGCATCAAATCATATCCTAAA
Organism: Paludibacteraceae bacterium; assembly: GCA_045579895.1. Classification (GTDB taxonomy): domain Bacteria; phylum Bacteroidota; class Bacteroidia; order Bacteroidales; family Paludibacteraceae; genus Colicola. The sequence continues at coordinate 23,102 of JAZNMT010000081.1, read as the reverse complement.
AATTGCGTTCCCATAATAGTGTCATAAGTCTCGCTATCTGCTGCTTCATAATTGATAATTATTGCTTCAAGTTGCTCTTTGACATCCCTCAGAATATTCTTTGGAATCGATTGATAAGTATCGCTATCGTAAAAAATTCCACTTGTATAAATCACACATTTTGCACCTAATCCCCACACATGATTTACAATTTTTACTAACTGTGGATGCAGGAATGGTTCACCTCCTGATATGCAAACCTTCTTTGCACCTAAATCTACAGCTTCCCCTATAACTGCACACACCAATTCATATGGCATACTCTGTACTTGTTTCCAAGAAGAATAAGATGAACAATGGATACAATAATTTGGGCATTGTTGCGTAATCTCAATAGATATCTCTTGCAATTTCATACATCAAAAAGCAATTCTTCCTTCTGTGGTTCATATTGTATTTTAACATCTACTTTCCACGCAGGAGGAAAAATATAATCAATAGGCGTTAAATGAATACTATATTTTTGCTTTATTCGCACATTATCCACTTTTAATTCTGGCATTTTAGCACGCAGATACTTATCTGTTTCGCAAAAACAATTTTGTAAATCAATCAATTTAGGTTCGTGTCCTGGTAAGGGTTTAAAGTCTGTATAACCATAGCGCTCTTGCAACTCTTTTAGATGCTCATGCACATATCGTATCGCATCCTCATAATTATCACCATATTCAATGAAACATTTTTTTATACCTCGTATTGCGCCTATTCCTGCTTTAACAAAGGAGTTCTCGTCATAGCTAAAGAACGGCGCATAATTCAAATCTATTGCATATTGATATGCCAAGAACTCTCCAATAAAAGAACACTCATGTAAAATATCATACATCTCTTTAATGCCTTTAGTTTTAAGTAATTGTTCCATACGCCCAGCATTCAATATTTCTCGCTCTAACATCTGCAACCATTTCTCATGCTTAGTTGGCCATGCAATGTAGTTACTATGACTTCCTGTCATCATATAAGCGTTATTAAAAATAGGCATATTTTCTTGACGTTTTGTCAATAATTTAGCTATCGCATGCGGGTTAAAAGTTTCAACAGTCAATGGTTTATCTAATTCACCCATTAAGTACTCCCAGGTATCTGGTCTATTAAATATCTTGAAGACTAATATGCGTAATAACATATCCTCTTCTCTCGTGGCAGAATATTTTCCATATATAATGTTGTTTAGAAGATATTGGCTGACCCTATCTATCGCACGATATACATTCGTAAATTTATAAGTCTTTAGTATTGCATCATCTGTCCAACACACACTATTAGGCATTTGGCATTTTCGCCAAAAGATATTCATACGCTCCTGCATAAAGTAGAAATAATATCGAAGCGTTCTATCATTAGTGATAATCTTACTATTCATTTGGCAGTAATAAATTTGGACGCTTATATTGGTACCAATTTATGGGTTCTCCATGTATTCCTATAGTATAATTCTCTTCCAACCATTTAATAAAATTACTGATAAGATTATCTGATATATCTCTATAATGATACCCCCTCGCTTGGCAACAAATACCCCTTAACTCAATTGGTATTTCAGGAGCTTTATTTCCGAAATAATAAAAGTGATTAGATAACAATACATATTTTCCTTTAGCGTCACGTTTAGCATGAATAGGATTAGGAGTTCCGTCATCAAAATTATGAGCACTTGTTTCTTGAATTATTTGATTATCTACTGTATGATAAAAATTATCTCCATAAATTTGCGCTAAGCTACCTTTCATTTGAGGACGCTTGACTTCAAAACGAGGGTCTTCCCAATAAGAGTCAAATGTCATCTTCTCATCCACACGCATCGCATAAATAAGATGATCTAGTTTGTTTAGTTTTTTACTTCCAGTTCCTACTACCCAATCACCTATTTGTAAGTTTTTGTTGTTACGAATTTGTCCCTTACAAACCGCTAAAGTCATTGTCCCCCAAAAGGGATTAGGTGCTAAACCAAAATCATGGTCCAATTTATATGAAAATATCAACATAGTACTAACATTTGATATGAATTATATTTGTGATAGGTCCTTTCTCTGCTGGAGCGCCAGAAGGCATTTCTGGAGGCGGGCACTTTCCTTTGATTACATCTGATATTTTATCTAAAGAGTTCCAGCTCAATACAGGTCCTCCATATCGTTTATATGCTTCTGGTAATTCAACAGAGTCTTTACATCCATATTCATAAACACCTAATATCTTTTTACCTTGCAGGTAGGCAGATCTAATTTCATAATTTACCCATGGACGAGTATGAGTATCCTTACCAATTAAAACAACTACCGTCCCTGCCCACTTTATTCCTTGACGTAGTTCATGAGCAATCGTTGCGTTGGATACTTTATAATCGCGGTAATCTTTTTTCTCCACAGAACTATTACGGACAGAACAACCAGCCTCCTTTAACCGACTTTTTAAACGCTCCAAATGTTGTTCATCCTCGCCGTAGTGACTAATAAAAATATTATTCATTTCACTATATCATGTTTTTCTCTTATTTCTCACCCAATAGTTAACAGATAACTAGTAGGTCATTAAAGTATTTATAAATTATCTATTACAACATCAAGAGAATATTGACCATAATTCTCCATATCACGTTTTGCAGTTGCTTCATCAATAATATGCGCGATGCTTGCTGCACCACCAGCAAGAGTTGGAACAAAAGCAAAGTAAGCATGTGCACGTTGACCTTTTGCCCAATTTAACAAATTACGCTCATTGTCATAATATGGATTTATTCCTAATAAAGTAACGATTCGGTTGTAATACCAAAACACTTTGCCGATATCGCTGATGTCTTTTATCTTAAATGCCAATGATAACACATTGCCCATTAATTCGATCGTAGGATTCTTTGTAGACTTACAAACTCCTTTTATTATCTCATCACGTAAGTGTGACATCAGTACATTACAATGAGGTAGTTGATTAAAAGCAATTGCATAGTCCAATGAAAAACGCAATTGAATCAATATATCCGATGCAACCCATAATGCAAAAGAATAATTACCACTCCCCCGTTGCAATTCACCGTTCAATTTTCGTTTATATTCTTCAATTTTGCTAAATCCATTGGCAAAATCCTCAACTAACAGATTCAATACCTGCTGACAATAACTAAGTGCTGCAAATTGATTGTGGATATACCAAGTTGACAACATTGGTTTTTGCAACTCAATGCCTTGTATTTTTGCTTTTATTGTTGCTACATCATTTTTAGCAACAAATACGCTATTATAATCAACTATTAGGTAGTTCATATGGACTAACAATATTTATTAAAAATCTAGAGGAAGTTCTGCATCCTCTTTTTTAGGATAGAATGTACCAATTATTATAAATGGGTTAGGTGCCATAATATGAAATTTCTTAGTTGTTCCCATAAAGAAATAAAAATCTTTCCCTTGGGTCATTATATTGAGATATTTCTCTCGAACCTTTTCACATGCTACTTTCTCATCACCACCACTAGCCCCTAGACAATGCCAATATAACATACCTAACTCCCAATCTTCTATCATCATTGTTCTTTGTTTTCCATCTTCGGTTGTAAAGATATACGAGAATTTATATGGTAGTTTTTTAACAACTTGAAAAGCTACTTTTGTATCTTCCTCAAATAAGTTTAATTGTACTTGATTGGCATATATTGCTTGTAATTTTTCTTTATTCCACTCGCGTTCAACAGGTTCATATATAAAATCAATCACCTCTTGAGGTTTTACAACAGCCAAAGACTTGAATGGAGGACGTTTAGCTTCTTCTATCAAATCGTCCATATTGGTATATACCTCATTGAGCGCATAAGGTTTGCGCAAACGCCAATTATGAACTGGTGGAACTTCTGCACCGAGAAGTATATCTTTATCAATATCTACTGGCCGATAGCTTTCATTACGAAAATCCTTTTTATTACGTTCTATATCTATGGTTATCCATTTCCACTTTTTATATTGAGAACTATTCTCTAATTTACGAAAGGGTATAGGATATATACGCACCCAACTGCCATCCTCCAAAAAACCTGCTGTACATACTAACTCATCGTATTCAGTTGACAACGTAGGATATGTTTTTACTGCAATAAGTACATTTGTTAGTGCCATAATTAAAACATTATATTGGTTAAAGGATATTGACGATTAGTATATTGAACTATAGCATTCGCCACACGTGAACGATGGCATTGCGCTGGATTCTTTTCAAAACATGTTAATGCGATACGTTTATAATGTATCAACAAACCACTAACATATTTTATGGATTCAGTATTCTCTTTGAGCGTTGTTCTCTCATAATCATCAAATAAGATGTCATAGTCTCTTTGAGTTTTCAGTTCTTGCCTTTTATTGGATTCTATACCCAAACTAGGGACATGCACATATCGAACACCTACTCCTTCACAGGCTTTTTGCAATTGCGATTTGGAAAAGCCATATTTCTGACTATATGCATTTTTACGCACATCACACAACAATGGAATATCTGCAAGTAATAGTTTATTAATATACTCCTCTAAAGATACACCTTCATACCCAATCGTAAACAATTGTTGCTGGGTCTTATGTGGTTTTTGGAGATTTATTTTATCTATTTGTTCTTGAGTCAATAACTGATTTGCAATAGTACTATTAATGGCGTAATAAGGATAATGGATATATGTGTATGCAATAAGTTCATCTTGGCTCATCGCGGAGTATGATGTATAAATCTCACGTATATACTGCTGATCAAATAAGTTTAACTGTGCGAGATACGACTGCTTTGTATCAACAAGTGTACAACTATTATCATCCAACTTAACATAACCATATGTGGATAGTGTTGTTAGATCTTGATTTGCTTGGAAAGAGAAACAACCATATTTGTATGGAACAAAATAGTATGTCCTATTAGTCTGCAATCTTGTTAACAAAAATAGATACTTTTGTATTTGTATAGCAGTCAAATGTCCATTGAACATTTCCAATAAGGCCAATAATATTTTACGTCTATAATATAACATACTCTAATTTCGTGGCAAAGTTAGTAAAAATAATTCATACATCCAAACATATTCAAAAAATTGTAAAATTTATTTATCTATTTTCAAACGGATTCGCTTGTTTATATTCGTAGAGGAGGCAATTGAATTCCATTCTTCGTTCATCCTATACGTGACTATCGGCTCACCGTCGGGTGACTGTCGGGATTGACAGGTAATCGGTAAGTAATTTATAGCGCTCCCAATATGATTTTTGCTATGCATTCTACATCCTCCACAGCCAATGTATAGTACAGTGGCAAGCACAATATATGAGAAGCAATATCCTCAGAGATTGGCATCTCTACATATGGCACAATATCCTTAAACGTATTCAGTGAAGGATAGAAATATCTACGGGCAAAGACATGCTCTGTTTGCAATGCTTTTTCTACGCGTAACAATGTTTCTTCTGAATCAAAAATTACAGGGAAATAGCTATAATTGCAGCTATCGTTGTTGATTTTTTGGAAATGTAAAGTCGTATTAACCTCCAATAAGCGTTTATATAGCATGTACTTCTCTTTGCGATCATCCAAAGCGGCTTGCAAATATTTCAAGTTCGCCAAACCTACAGAAGCATGCACCTCCGTCATCTTCAAGTTAGATCCCTCCTCTACGATATTCGTTTTACCTTCTGAGAAGCCAAAGAAACGGATGCGTTTCATCTTGGCATCCAACTCTACATCGTTGGTGAAGCAGCCCCCACCCTCGCCAGAATTGAGCATCTTAGTAGCATGGTAACTAGTGCAAGATACATCGCCATATGCAAAAATACTCTTGCCCTTATATTGTACACCGACTGAGTGGCAAGCATCGTAAATGACTTTTAAGTTATGCTTCTTTGCGATTGCCTCAATTGCCTCAATCTCGCACGTGTTACCAAACACATGCACAGGCATGATAGCCACTGTATTAGGTGTAATCGCTGCCTCAATCTTAGCAGGGTCGATATTCAATGTATCGGGATTGATGTCCGCATACACAGGCACACAACCTTCATACATGATAGCACTTGTAGTAGCGATGAAAGAAAATGGCGAAGTAATAATCTCGCCTTTTATGCCTAAAGCACGGATAGCCAACTGCAATGCTATAGTACCATTAACCACCACCGTATGATTCGATACGCCATGCCATTCTGCCACTTCACGCTCAAACTGCTGGAGCAATGGTCCATTGTGCGTCATCACACCCGAATCCCATACCTTTTGTAGGTATTCATTCACTTCATTTAGTGGTGCCAAAGTTGGCATTGTTACGTATATATTCTTCATATTCTGTTTAATGTTTAACGAGTTAGTGTTTAATGAGTTAACGTTTAGCGAGTTAATGTTTAACGATTCGCTCACTCCTTTATTCGCTCACTCCTTCACTCCTACTTCATTCTCTTTAATACGCATCAAGACTTTTGTCTGATTTAGGAACTCATTTCTCCATTCCTCTGCATGGGTCGCATAATTAGCTACAAAATAGCGCATTTCTTCTTCAAAATGGTTGCATGCAGGCATTTGATAAGATTTTTGACCTTCTTGCGTCTCAATGACCAATGTGCTACAAAAATCTGGTGGCAAAGCATAAGCACGCTCCAACGACAAGACTCCTTTACTTCCCCAGAGAACTTGTTGGCTCTTGTATTTGTTGTTAAATCCTGTTACTAGATTAGCCACTCTACCGTTGCCAAAATCAAGCAATATGGTGGCATGTGTCTCTACCTCGTAGCCATCTTCTTTGTTCAATACAGCATACACGTGTTGTGGTTCGCAGCCATAAAAATGACGTGCTGAGTGAACCAAATATGCACAAGCATCTAGCACACAACCTCCCCCAAGCGATTTTTTGTAGCGGAAATCCGTTGCTGCTATAGGAGGAAAACCGAACCATCCTTGGAACAACTGTACATCACCAATCGCACCGTCCGCAATCAGCTGATTCTTAACCTTATGCTGCGCATGGAATTGGTACATAAATCCTTCAAAGATTGGGATATTATACTGAATACCCAATTCTGCCATTCGTTCCGCATCTACCATTGAACCTGCCAATGGTTTCTCGCACAAGATATTCTTACGATATGGTGCTACTTGTTCAACAATCTGCAAATGGATGGCATTAGGAGTTGAGATATAAACCGATTCAAACTCATAGGTATTCAACACATATTGCAGATCCGTCTCAAATGGCACGCCAAAGCGTTCTGCTACGATGGCACGCTTGTTCTCATCGGTATCTACCACGCATACTACTTCTGTAACACCAGAATTCATCAACGCTGGGATAGAACAGCGTTGGGCTATATTACCACATCCTATTACTACAAATTTCATCATATATACTTGATAGCAGCTATTAGACTGCGAGCTTGAATGTTCAAATAATTGTTATAGCGTAAGAAATCATTAATCTGCCCCAAAGTCAACCATTGATAGGTAGCAGGGAGTTCGATTGGGAAATCATCGTCTGCCATAATCAGCATATTGCGGTTTTGCTCGTGATAGAAACGTCCGCCTTCCTCAGACTGGAGGGTGTCAAAAATCACTTGCTCAGGCTGAGCATTTAACACATATTCGGTAAATGGCGGTTTGATTGCTCCATTAAATATATTACCAGTCAAGCATTGTACCGTAGGTGCCAACTCAAAGACATCCAGATTACCACACTCTAACTTAGCTTGTACCAAGAAATGCAACACGCCATTGATGTTCTTCACCACGAAGGCACAGAGTCCCTGCTGCATAGGTTGCACCAATGGTTGACACCAAGAACGCACCTCGCGATTATCGATGCTCACACGCACACCCATCACACGGAAATACTTGCCATCATGGCGAGCTATCTCGCGGTCTGCAATATACCAATCGGATATCTCATTGAGAGGTACACGCGAAACAGATAGATCGTAACTTGCCTTGAGATTAGTTAGCCAAGATAGTATCTCAGGCAAAGTATGCATACCGTCTTTGCGTTGCGCCGATGCCATCATGCTCTGTCCAAGTGGCGACATCGTTACTATAGAAGCATCGTCTTGATATTGCGTAAAATCAATGCCCGAAATCACTGTACGGGTATCCATATTGACAAGGTTGTCGTGCTGCATCAGCTCCTTAATTTGACAAAGCGTCATCCAGCAAAAGTCTTCATATACAGGCACTTCCTCATCTACTTTGATGATAATATTGCGGTTGCGCTTGCGCAGGAAACGGGCACCTTGTTCCGATTGGAGTTGGTCAAGGATGATTTGATGGGGATGAGCATTGCGGAAATAATCTAGATATGCGACCTTCTTGCCACCATGTACTTGGGTGTAGTTGCTCTTTGTCGCTTGGATAGTAGGCGAGATTTGCACGCAGTTCACATTACCTGGTTCAATCTTTGTCTGCATCAAGAAGTATAATACCCCATCCATCTCTTTAGTCAAGATACCCAAATAACCAATCTCTGGTTGATTGATGATTGGTTGAGACCAATCGTGGTATTGTGGATAGTCAGTCTTAACCTGAATTCCTTCAATCGAGAAGAACTTACCCGATTGATGATGCAGGCTACCATCCTCTGCGGCAGACCACCCTTCCATCTCAGCAAAAGGAATCTCCTCTACAGAAACGTGTACTTCCTGATTGCGGCGCAGAATCCATTGATGGATCTCTTGTGTCGAACGATAAGGGTTTTCGGTATGTACAAGTGATTTTAGCATTATCAACTCAGTTTCTTCTCAGTATATTCAAACTTAGGCGTAATATCACCTGGTTCTTTGCCCATCCAGCCACCGATTTCAATTGGGCGATTGGCTAAAGTAAAGGAAAGAATATCGCTTTCGTGTAATAGACATTCAATATTATTAGGATGACTAATAGCGAGAAAGTCAAAAGCATATGTTCCCCAATTGAAGAAATCTTTTGGCAAATAACATACTTGTTCGTATTCGCCAGCCTCATGGCACTTGTCATAGCAGCGACCACCACCAGTGGTTGAGAACATGCGTTCACCTTGCTCATTCTTCATATGCATAGTAATCCAGAACTTTTCATGTGGTTGGGTTAAACGATAGCGAATCACAACCTCCAAATCATCGGTCACACGCATCAAGTCGGTGAATTGACCTCCTTTAGGACGCACACCTATCTCCAACAACTCAAAACCATTTTTGCCTTTAAAAGGTTCGTTGTACACTTTATAATTGTCAATAGCACTATCACCACGAAGATAATGACTGACAATGGGTTCTATATCACCTTGATCTACCAACTGACCATTTTGCAATATGATACCATGTTTGCACAAACTCTTCACGCTAGTCATATTATGACTCACAAATAGCACGGTTCTGCCTTCGCCTTTGGAAACATCTTGCATCTTACCGATGGCTTTCTTTTGGAACTCGGCATCGCCGACGGCGAGGACCTCGTCCACCACCAAAATCTCGGGGTCTAAGTGCGCAGCAACAGCAAAGCCCAAACGAACCATCATACCGCTACTATAGCGCTTAACAGGAGTGTCCAGATAACGTTCGCAGCCAGAGAAATCCACGATCTCGTCCAGCTTAGCGGCAATCTCCTGCTTGGTCATGCCCAAGATAGCGCCGTTCATAAAGATGTTCTCCCTACCCGTCATCTCACTATGAAAACCCGTACCGACCTCCAGCAGACTAGCGATACGACCTCTTGCGCGGATAGTACCAACGGTGGGGCCAGTAACCTTACTGAGGAGCTTGAGGAGCGTACTCTTGCCTGCGCCGTTCTTGCCGATGATGCCGACAACGTCGCCTTGCTCGACCTTAAAATCAATATCGCGGAGTGCCCATACATAGTCGGAGTCCGCTTTGGTAGCGCGGTCGTTGACCGAGCCAATCTTCAGGTATGGGTCCTCGCGGCGCAGGATAGCTGTTTGCCACCAACGATTGAGGTCATGGCTCAGAGTGCCTGTGGATACGAGACCCAAGCGGTATTGTTTGCCTACGTGGTTGAATTCGATTGCTGTCATACTTTTTTAGTTTAGAGGACGCTGCGCTACAGGACGGTCGGAAACCTACAGGACGCTGCGCTACAGGGCAGCTTTGCGTTTGTTGATTAATCCTGTCAGCATCTTTGCTTCCTCATCAATTTTTATTTCAAAATTTTTAAATTCTTCTTTCGTTATATATCCTAAATCACACGCTACATCTAATTGAGCAAGAATTTCCATCAACGAGCCATACGCTATTGAATAAAAATGCGCTTGATCCTTTGCTGACATTCGCCCAGAACCTTCAGCAATATTGGAAGGTATGGATATCACAGCCCTGCGTAATTGATCACATAATGCATATTGCTCCTCACGAGGAAACTGCTTCAATAATGCATAGACCTGTTTAACTAAATCCTTCGCGTTGGTATATGCTCTTAAAGTCCGAAAGTTGTTCATACTTTATGTTAGTTTAGAGGACGCTGCGCTACAGGGCGACTTTGCGTTTGCTGATTAATCCTGTCAGCATCTTTGCTTCCTCGTTTATTGTATTGTTTCTAACTTTTTAAATTCTTCTTTCACCTATAGGCGCTAAGCGCCGTCCTATAGGAGGTAAAGCCTCCGTCCTGTAGCCTCTATGAGGCGTCCTATAGGCATCCCATATGCCGTCCTATTTCACATTATACACCTTCCAATACCCACCATTCGTTCCACCTATGCGCACAATTGTTTTCTGGTTTCTCAATTTACGCAAATGATAGCGAACACCATACAAACTCAAGCCACACTTCTCCATTAATTCACCCATCGTAATCTCTGGTTTCTGCAAGATTTCTGCTAGTACGCGTTGGGTGGATTTTGTGGCTAATTTTGCGGTAGTTTTTGAGGTAGTTTTTGAGGTAGTTTTTGCATCTACTGCAGCCGTCAACATTTTAGCTAACACCTCACTCGTCTCTGGGTCAATACTCTTCAACAATATAGTGGTTGTAAACGTATTATTATCACGAGAAGAATCAAAAGTAGGTTGTTCCAAAGAAGCTTCTTCCATGAGCCTATGTATCGTGGAAATACCACTACCTTTAGTCTCCGCTAGATTGGTCTCATGAAACACCGTGCTAATAAATGGATTACGCAACTCAGATCCAGGGAGCATAAAAGAATCAAGGGGTTTTAGCGAAAAGCCTGGATTCTTAATCTCTATACGATTATCATAACGAATAACCTGAAGAGGTTTATTCACCCGATACGAACGATGAATCAAAGCATTAACTAATGCCTCACGCAACACCTTGCTTGGCAGACCTTTTGAACGAGCTTGTAACTCTCCTTCCTCCAACATAAATCCACTAGGCAGATCCGCAGAAACAGCATTATACAATCTGCTTGCAACCAGTAATAATGCCCCACGCATATCAATAGTAACGAACCTATTTTGTGGATCATCCATCCATACATCACCAGGCACTCGCAAATAATCAACACGCACAGCTGGCATTAAACGACGCAACGCTAAACTGCTGCCGAAAACTATCAAGCCTGCATTGGTCAAATATATATTATCATCCACCCGCTTAGCACACCCCAACGCCAAAAGTAGATTTTCATCCGAATACATCAGCTCTTCTGCCATAGGATTAACCCGTGAACGCAACAAACGATAACGTTCGATAGCATTGGTATCTACATCCTCCATTGTGGTATCATACAACACGGATGTTTCATAGGAATCATTTTGGCTATAAAACAACGACAAATCTTCTTCAGAACAACGCTGGTCAGTGGTCCCAACACGTCTAAATGCTCCCTTAGGCAGACCTTGAGCTTTGAAATATACAGGTTTCTGCGATGGTTCTAATTCTCGCACATGAATCATCAACACTGTTTTACCATCCATCTCTTCTGCCCTCATTCTTGGACGAATAGGGATATTGAACATGGTTGCGCATTGTGACGAAATATTTTTTTGCAACTCATCCAACTCTGCAACACCTTCTATGCTATATTGTTTCGTTGTTTGATCTTGTGCAACACCTAACAAAATATACCCCTCTACAATACCTGGCTCATTACTAAACGCACATATTGTTTCCAAGACAGATTTTCCTGCTTGAGAACCGCGTTTCACTTCTACTTGTACACTTTCGTCTAAACGCAACAATTGACTATATAACTCTTTTGCCGTCATGCTTAAAAATACGCTGCAAAGATACTATTTTTTTTTGACATACACAAATATTTTGAATATTTGATGTGGTTTTCACACCAAATATTTGCACGATTGCAAAAAATGTACTACTTTTGCAGCCAAATAATGGATTAGGAGGAAAAACAACATGTCTTTTATCGAAAATCTGTTTCTTACCCCATCAGTAACACAATCAATTGTGCTACTCACATTGGTCGTAAGTCTAGGACTCTGGGCAGGCGAACACCTACGCATCAAAAACTTCTCACTCGGCATCACATGGATATTATTTGTGGGAATCATCTTCTCATCACTGGGCGTATCCATCGACCCACAAGTGAGCCATTTTGCCAAAAACTTTGGTCTGATTCTCTTTGTATATTCCATTGGTTTACAGGTTGGTCCATCCTTCTCTCCCTTCGGCAAGAGCGGCTTACGCCTGAACCTATTATCCGCAGCCATCGTGCTGATAGGTTGTGGCTGCACCATCGGTCTACATTATCTGACTGGCATAGATATGAGCACCATGGCCGGCATCATGTCCGGAGCAGTAATGAACACCCCTTCACTAGGTGCCGTCCAGCAGGCTGCATCCGACATCTACGGCTCCGTTTCGTCTGACATTGCCATGGGATACGCATTAGCCTATCCGCTTAGTATTGTGGGACTTATACTATCGTTTGAGGTCGTTCGTTTCTTCTGTCGTGTCAATCTGCATACAGAGGACGAGCGTCTGCGTCAGGAGAACGCCTCCGATGACGAACCGATATGCGTGGATATCCGTTTGGCTACACCGCAAGACATGACGCTTAGCGAGCTGCACAACCTATGTCCTGTGGACCCGATGTTGGTCAGTCGTGTGACACGCCAAGATGGCACCGACGAACTAGTAACACCCGACACCATCTTCCACCCCACCGATATTATTCGTATCATCAGCGACAAACGCCACGAGAAAGACCTGGAGGCACTAGGCGAAGTGATACACTATGGTTTTCGCGGACAAGAGCGTTCCGCACATCTCATCTCGCGCCGCGTGGTAGTTACCCGCAAGCAGTGCAATGGTAAACGACTGAGTAGCTTCGACATACGCCATCGTTATCATGCCACTATCACACGTATCAACCGTGCAGGTATCGAACTACTAGCCACACCCGACTTGCGATTGCAATTGGGTGATCGTATCATGGTAGTAGGTGACCACGAAGATGTGCAACATGTAGCAGACATCTTCGGCAATGAGTTAAAACGATTGGATCTACCCAACCTGATGCCTATCTTCTTCGGTATCTTCTTAGGTGTATTGTTGGGTTCGTTGCCTATTGCTATTCCAGGCATGAACCTGCCCTTCAAATTGGGTCTGGCAGGCGGTTCGCTAATCGTGGCACTACTGATTGGACGTTTCGGCCCCTATTACAACATGATAACGTTTGCCACTACCTCTGCCAATATGATGCTTCGTCAAGTGGGCCTAACGATGTTCTTAGCAGCGGTAGGATTAAGCGTTGGAGATACGTTTGTACCAACGATTCTCAATGGCGGATATATGTGGATATTATATGGTTTTATCATTACTATGGTGCCTCTGATAACAATCGGTTTGATAGCATACAAAGTACTGAAAATCAACTATTTCAAAGTAATCGGTCTATTAACAGGTGCCATGACTGGTGCCCCCGCATTAGGCTACGCACAAAGCCTATCAAACAACAATGATCAAGCATCGGTAACCTACGCTACAGTTTACCCACTGACAATGTTCCTACGCGTGATGGCAGGACAGATGTTAGTAGTGTTCTTCTGTTCATAGAACAGAGAAGTGCAAAAAAAATAACTGAAAAGCGGAATATATTTGTATATTCCGTTTTTTTTTTGTACCTTTGCCGGCAGATTACTTTTTTAGAGGCTAGAGGCTAAAGGTGAGAGGTTTGAGGAAAAGAATATTAAAGTACAAGAAATATATGGAATTAAGTGAACAAGAATTAGTACGCAGACAAAGTCTGCAAACCATGCGTGATATGGGCATCAACCCCTATCCCGCTGACGAGTATGTAGTAACTGGATATTCAACCGACATCAAAGCTACATTCGTGGATGTAGAAGGCGATGAGGCAACAAAGTTATTAGGCGAAGAGGCAAGTGGTTGGTACACCGGCAAGCCCGTGCGTATAGCAGGACGACTGATGTCGCGACGCATCATGGGCAAAGCATCGTTTATCGAAGTACAAGACTCCAAAGGTCGCATACAAGTATACGTAAGCCGCGATGATATACAAGCCCCTGTACCAGAAGGCGAAACCGCTACTACCGCAGAACAACAGATGTACAATATAGTCTTCAAAAAACTACTAGACATAGGCGACTTTATTGGTATCGAAGGCTTTGTATTCCGCACACAAATGGGCGAGATTAGCGTACATGCTAAGAAACTGACCGTACTAGCCAAAAGTCTAAAGCCACTGCCAATCGTTAAATACAAAGATGGTGTGGCCTATGACGGCTTTACCGACCCAGAACAACGCTACCGCCAACGCTATGTGGATCTGGTGGTCAATGAGGGCGTGAAAGATGTGTTCCTGAAGCGTTCAACTATCGTTCGCACCATGCGCCAAGTGTTTGACGAAGCTGGCTACACCGAAGTAGAAACACCAATGCTGCAAGCTATAGCAGGTGGCGCTTCAGCTCGCCCCTTCATCACACACCACAACGCACTAGACGTGGATATGTACATGCGTATTGCTACCGAACTCTATCTTAAACGCCTAATCGTAGGCGGTTTTGAGGGCGTATATGAGATTGGCCGTAACTTCCGTAACGAGGGTATGGACCGTAGTCACAACCCTGAGTTTACCTGCATGGAGCTATACGTATCCTACAAAGACTACAACTGGATGATGAGCTTCACCGAGCAATTGCTGGAGAAGATAGCTATAGCCGTGAACGGAACCACCGAAGTGAAGATTGGCGACCATATTGTGGACTTCAAAGCCCCATACCGCCGTCTGCCTATTCTGGAAGCTATCCAAGAGAAAACAGGCTATGACCTGACCAATATGAGCGAAGAGGAACTACGTACTATCGCTAAGAAATATGGTGTAGAAGATACCGACAAGATGGGCCGTGGCAAACTAATCGATGAGATCTTTGGTGAGACCTGCGAAGGTAGCTTTATTCAACCAACCTTCATCACCGATTACCCAGTAGAGATGTCACCACTGACCAAGATGCACCGCTCGAAAGCGGGACTGACCGAGCGCTTTGAACTGATGGTGAATGGTAAAGAGTTGGCCAACGCATACAGCGAGTTGAACGACCCAATTGACCAATACAACCGCTTTGTAGAGCAGATGAAATTAGCCGACAAAGGCGATGATGAAGCTATGGTGATTGACCATGATTTCATGCGCGCACTGGAATATGGAATGCCTCCTACCTCTGGTATCGGTATCGGCATTGACCGCCTAGCCATACTGATGACAGGACAACCATCCATACAAGAGGTGCTCCTATTCCCTACAATGAAGCCTGAGGTTAAAGGTTAGAGGCTAAAGGCTAGAGGTTAGAGGCTAAAGGCTATCAACTATAAACTAAAACAAATATGAATGTAGCAGTACTTGGTTCAGGCAGTTGGGCAACCGCATTGGCAAAAATAGTGATGAACAATGCGGATGATATTAGTTGGTATATACGCAAACAAGAGACTATAGACGATTTCATGGAGAATCGCCGTAATCCCAATCATCTGGAGTGGGCGTACTTTGACACGAATAAAATCCACTTCTCATCGGACATCAATGAGGTGCTAGACCTGTCAAACACTATCATCTTGGCAATCCCATCGCCATACATCCAGCAGGCATTGGATGAAATAAATATAGACATCTCCAACAAATACATCATCTCCGCCGTTAAAGGCATGATTCCTAATGAGAACCTATTAGTAACCGATTATATCCATGAGCGATTCGGTGTACCAAACGACCATATAGGCGTGATAGCAGGTCCATGCCATGCTGAAGAAATAGCACTAGAACGAATGAGTTATTTGACAATAGGTTGCACCAATCGTGAACAAGC
Source organism: Paludibacteraceae bacterium (assembly GCA_045579895.1). Taxonomy (GTDB): domain Bacteria; phylum Bacteroidota; class Bacteroidia; order Bacteroidales; family Paludibacteraceae; genus Colicola. Next base: position 6,840 of record JAZNMT010000081.1, on the reverse strand, counting down.
GATGATATGGAGCAGACTGCTGACCACTAAATATGTACATGTGACCCCAAGCGATGATGTGATAGGACTAGAATACTCTAGCGTGATGAAAAATATCTACGCTATCGCCGCTGGCATGTGTAGCAGTTTGCGCTATGGCGATAATTTCCAAGCTGTGATGCTGACCAATGCGATGCATGAGATTATGCGTTTTACCTACGCACAATCCCCCATCTCCCGCGATATTACCAATAGCGGATACCTGGGAGATGTGCTCGTGACTGCCTACTCGAATTTCTCGCGCAACCGCCAGTTTGGACAGATGATTGGCATGGGATATAGCGTGAAAGCAGCACAAACAGAAATGGAAATGGTAGCAGAAGGATACTACGGCACCAAATGCATTTATATGGTAAGCAAAGAACGAGGTATAGAACTACCTATCGTGGACGCAATGTATCAAATCCTATATGGTCGTAAATCAGTTAAAAACACAATAAAAGAACTAACACAAAAATTTCAATAAGATGAAAGATATTCAATTTTCATACTCAAAAGCAGTACAAGCAGAAGCAGTACAAAGGTACCAACAACACGTGGCAACCGCTCAAGAGCAATTGGTCAATGGCACAGGATTGGGCAATGATTTCTTAGGCTGGCTAAATCTGCCTGCAGACATCCGTCCACAATTATCCGACATTCAATCCACAGCTAATCTACTCCGCCAAGAGTGCGAAGTGATAGTATGCATAGGCATCGGCGGTTCATATCTCGGTGCAAAAGCTGTAATAGATGCCCTGAGCAGTAGCTTCGCATGGCTAGAAGGCAATAAACCAGCTATCGTATATGCAGGACAAAACATAGGCGAAGACTATCTATATGAGTTGCAAGCACTGCTAAAGAATAAAAAGTTTGGTATTATCAGCATCTCCAAATCGGGTACTACAACCGAACCCGCGTTGGCCTTCCGATTACTGAAGACTCAATTGGAAGCACAACAAGGCAAAGAAGCTGCAAAAAAACTGATCGTATGCATCACCGATGCAAAGAAAGGTGCACTACGCACCTTGGCTACCCAAGAAGGCTACAAGACCTTCGTAATCGAAGATAATATCGGTGGTCGTTTCTCAGTACTCTCCCCAGTAGGCTTACTGCCTATCGCATGCGCAGGTTTAGATATCACTGCCCTCATTGACGGAGCCGAGCGCATGATGCATGTATGCGGCATTGACACCCCATTCGAGGAAAACCCTGCTGCTTTGTACGCCGCTGCTCGCAATAGCCTCTATCAAGAACAAGGCAAGAAGATTGAAATGCTAGTAAATTATCACCCTAAGCTCCATAACGTCAGCGAATGGTGGAAACAACTCTATGGAGAATCAGAAGGTAAAGATGGCAAAGGTATCTTCCCTGCTAGCGTTGATTTGACAACCGACCTCCATTCTATGGGTCAATATATCCAAGAAGGCGAACGCCACCTATTCGAAACTGTGATATCAGTGTCGGAGCCTAATCATACTGTACCATTTCCACACGATGATGCTAACCTAGATGGTCTCAACTTCCTGGCAGGTAAGCGCGTAGATGAGGTGAACAAGATGGCCGAACTAGGTACAATGATTGCACATATAGATGGTGGTGTGCCTAATATGAAAATCACCCTGCCATGCCTAAATGAGTATTATATTGGTCAGTTGCTCTATTTCTTTGAGCGCGCATGCGGCATCTCTGGGTATCTGCTCGGCGTGAATCCATTTAACCAACCTGGCGTAGAGGCATATAAAAAGAATATGTTTGCTCTGCTTGACAAACCAGGCTACGAAGCAGAATCCGCTGCCATAAAAGCTAGATTGTAATGTCAGTAGGTAAATGGATATTAGGCGGTCTTGGATTCGCGTTAGGCGGCCCCATAGGCGCCCTGATAGGCGTGTTTGTTGCTTCGCTATTTGATGAAAGCAAACGAACGATAGAAGTAGGGGGATACTCGCAAGATATCCCCCACTCTTCTAGACAACGCGCTACAGAAGGCGATATACGAGTGTCTATCATTGTACTGCTAGCCTGCGTGATTAAAGCGGATGGCAAGGTTTTGAAATCAGAAATAGCTAGCATCAAACCCTTTCTAGTACGCAATTTCGGAGAGGAAGGTGCCAAGCAAGCCCTACAACTGCTGAAGCAACTGCTAGAACAAGATATTAATCCCACAGAGATAGCACAACAAATTCGCCAACATGTAAATTACTCCGTTCGTCTAGAACTAGTACACCTACTACTAGAAGTGGCGAAATCAGATGGCGAAGTAGCTGATTCGGAATGCATAGTGATTGAACATATCGCTATTCCTATGGGTATCTCTGCGGCTGATTACCAATCACTCTTATCTCTCTATCGCAAGCAACGCGATGCCAACTGGGCATATAACGCCTTAGAGATTAACCCATCGGCTAGCGATGAAGAAGTGAAGAAAGCCTATCGACGCATGGCTATGAAATATCACCCCGACAAGGTGGCCAATGCTGGCGAGAATATCCGTGAACAAGCAACCGAGAAATTCCGTGCCATCAACGAGGCGTATGAATATATTAAGCAGGTTAGAGGCGAGAGGTGAGAATTATGGTTACTACCCTATTATTTGTAGGTAAGACTACGGATGCACATATCGATGCATTGTGTCAAGAGTATCTAAAACGCTTGACGCACTACCTACCAATCAAAGTACAAGTCATTCCTGAATTACGAAATACTAAGGCGCTCACCCCAGAACAACAAAAGCAAGCTGAAGGCAAACTAATCCTACGGACAGTTACACCATCTACCGAACTGATATTATTGGATGAACACGGCAAAGAATACCGCTCGATAGAATTTGCACAAGTGATGCAAAAAAAGATGTCGGCAGGTCGCGACATCTTATTTGTGATTGGCGGTCCATATGGTTTTTCCAAAGCCGTGTATGAACGCTCGAATGCTATGATTTCTCTGAGTCAAATGACCTTCTCGCATCAAATGGTGCGCCTCTTTCTAATTGAGCAAATCTACCGCGCTATGACGATCCTGCGCGGTGAACCCTATCATCACGAGTAACGGGCTTGTACCCTACTTGAGTTTCCAGGTTTTCCATGTATCCATCAATGAAGCTGATGGAATAACAGATGGTGTTTGAGATTTGTTATTAAGTTTGAGGCTGCTTCTACTCACCTCGGTCGTAATATAATCACCTAACTCTTTCAATGTGACATCACCACCTGTCTCTTGCAATTTTTTGAGCAGATAATAGGTGAACATACCATGTTTCTCCTTGTCGTTTTGGTATGCAGTCTCATCTGATTGCGCAGCTGCGAACACTACCATATTGCCAATCGGCACATTCTTCTTCACCTTGATAGCAATAGCACGCGCAGCCACCATCATGTCACCCTCGCGCTTGGCACCACTAAAGCAAGCGTCCAAAAAGATCGTCACTCCAGCATTAGGTGTATTACCCAAAGTCTGGTACAAATCGTCTAGAAGATAACCCGTAGAGACATCCGAACCAAAGCCATCCACAGGCAAGAGGTAAGCCGATTGATTGGATTCATTAGGCACACCATGTCCAGCATAATAGAAAATAGCCTTAGCCTCACCATTGTACGTAGTCAAGATATCCGTCAGCCACTTTAGTTCGTGCTTGAGATTATTGAGCGTAGCATCACCTACAAAACGTATATTCTCCTCAGGCAATCCCAGTGTTTGTTGGCAATATTGTCGGAAGATCTTTCCATCGTTAAGCGCAAATGGCACATTGGCCTCGCTGCGATAGTTTTCATTAGCAATAATCACCGCAAAGGTCTTATCGTTGCGCTTAGTAGCTATAGGGATGTTCTCATCTACATCGCTTCGCAGCCTGCCAGTCTCAATTGGTCCACTATACTCATTCTTAGGCTTAATCGTGATGGCCTCAGCACTCTCTGTATCAATCTCTTGGTCAAGATGTAATGTGACCGTACTATTCTCAGCATATTGGCCATATTTCTCTAAAATCTCAATACGAATAGGAATTTCGTTGGAAGCATATTCCTGCTTGATAATCATAGAATACTCTAGGAACTTCGTATCGCCTGGTTTGATGCGTCGGAAGTTCTGTTCCTTCTCACCACTGATGAGGTAAACACCTTCTTTCTCAGGAAAAGTAACAATAACATCGACATATTCAGCCATACCATAATCAACATTCTGCAGGAGTATTTGAAGGTTGAACTTCTCGTTTTTCTGCAATGTAGCAACATGCTCGCCCGTCACTATATGATCTACAATACGAAGCATAGGAGGTTGGAAATGGCGGGTTGTAATCGCCAATTCCTTAGTGCTAGTACCAAATCCCAGTGGTTCGTACATTGAAATGCGGAAATTGACCTGCCCATCCTGAGTCTGCTGCGAAGCAATAATCGGTAACTCTACCATGTAAGTCTCGCCTATAGCAATCTTAGGCACATTCACGTTCTTGCATATGATACCGGTAGTATTACCAGTAGCTTCAATAGTAGCAATGCAATTATAAGCGTCTGCCATACCCTCGTTTCTCACCGCAAAACGAATGATACACTCCTCATTGGCATCAATAATATTGTTGCCACTAGGTTCCTCAAAGGCTATTGATCCATCGACCCATTTTAGAATGGCGGGTTCTGCATCAGGGCGAATATTCACACTAATAAGATTGCTCTTATTGGATTGTGCCACTGCGTTGAGCGAAAATATAGCAGATAATACTAGTAATAGCTTTTTCATATTGCTGAATATCTATTTTGGTTATGGACATACGGCACGTATACATCTGCCCGTAAAACATAATCGATTGACTATCAATACCTCCTTATTAGCATCAAAGTATAAACTGCGTGCATAATTAGCGTCGGAAGGATGTACCAATTCTAGCCAATAACAGCCTGACTGATTTCGATCGCTAATAGTATATCCCTCTTTATAGCCTGCAGCAGGCAAGAAAATGGAGTTGCCATTCCTATTGCTAGTGATCTTATAGCCGTATACTCCATCCAGTTGTCCCCATTTCCATGTACAATGCTCTTGCAATTCCTTCCACTCTGCTATAGTCGGGATACGCCAATCACCTTCCCACTGCGCAGCAGCGGCATCTTTGAATTGAGACATACTATAGTTGGATTGTGTATAACTATTTTTGGGTTCAGTCTCTCCCCATGCGAAATAGTCTCCCGTCTCTAACGGAGTATTTGCTCCCACATTGTACGCTGCCCATCTTACACTAAGCCCCAAATCAACAGCACGATGCGATGTGGCACGCTCCTCTGGAACAGTAGGTTGTGGCTGAGGAACAGTAGGTTGTGGCTGAGGCGCAAAGTGTTGTTCGGTAAAAATCAAGAACTCTACTTCAGCTACTAAACCATCAGCATAATCAGCCAAGACATCATAGACGATACGACGATCCTTCCCCTGCCATACATCTTTATTGATATCGCCAGACAAGAACTGCAACGGAATAACCCGCTGGCGTTCGTTGATAAGGATATTCACCTGTATCACACGTTGGTTCGAACTTAAATCATATAGCAGGACAATCTTACGCCCCTCTTGGACAGCACGGACATTAGTAATAGGCTCAGCAAATGTCAAGAGCGTAGATAGCAAGAGAGATAATAGCACGAACTTACGCATAGTGTAATAGGTTGCTTATCAATTATTAAAAATCGTTATCACTTCACGACGGACAACCATATTCTCGTCGCGCGTTTGATTGCGTGCGAGCCATTTCATTAGATCCTCGTAACTTAACTGGCGTGGTAATGGTTCATTGCGCCAGTTCTTGCCAGATTGTTGGTCCACCGCTTTGGTAAAAGTATTAGGTGAGAAGATAACATATAATGCATTCTGCTCATTCGTACTTTGTGTCCCCAAGGTATATTCATCAGCTTGTGGATCTACAGCAGCAGAAAAGAATAAATAATCTTGGTTAGCTTCTATAGGTTGGTATCCTATGTTATTAGATTGATATGGCAGTATGCAATATGCATTTTGCTCCGCATCAATGAGATATACACATAGTGCCCCACTGACAGGGGATGAGAATCGCAAAAAGATATCATCGCCATCATAGTATTGGTCACGGTTTTTCCGATCATGCGCGTTGTTAATAAAGGCATATTGTATAGCCGTTTTCTCAGTAGAGTGGTTACGCGCGCGCCCTTCTACATATACACGTACATGCCAAAAGCCCTTTTCGAACTGTTTGCTGAGCACATCCTGTTTAGTAGTTTCTATCCACTCGCCTCGTACCAGTGTTTCGCTTAATGAGAACGCATTGGTAGTAGCCTGGCTATACTCTCCAGATGTGCGTTGATGTTGAATAATAGAGTTGACGCCTACTACATCCACACCAAAATGCTCTTCTAATGCTTTTTGCTTAGCGATATTGATAGCTGATTGCTCGGCTTGCTCAGGTGTCTCGTTGGGATTATCCGAGACGTAATCGTAGGTAATGCTGATATGCTTAATGTCGCCAGCTTGCGACATTAAGCACATCAGTAAGATAGTGATGATTATTGAAAGACGTTTCATTAGAAGCCAAGCACTTTATCTAGTTGCTCATGCAGTTTCTCGCCTTTCTTCTCCAACTCTTGACGGATTGCCTTCTTAGCAGCCTCTTTTGCCATCTCGCCATTGTATGCAATGCGTACCATAACTTCACGGTTCTTGTTAGGCAATACGCGGTAGCACTCAACCACGGTAATTACTCGGCCGATAGATTGGCTAATTAGGTTCTTGCTAGACATCACGGTCTCAGAGATACTAGCAGCATCTTCAGCAGCCAATTGCTTGTTAGCCACTGTGTTCTCCACCAAAGCGGTA
>JAZNMT010000080.1:0-9802 GCA_045579895.1 Paludibacteraceae bacterium | reverse complement strand
GGTGGAGAATGTGGTGCAAGACTTATCTTTGCGCGCTTCACAAGCAGGTGCTACTATCACGCACAATATACCTAAACACTTGATTATCTCAGGAAACTATACAAGTCGGAGGCCAAGCGGTCTTAGGAAGACAATGACTAGACCCAACTCCTTGGCTCACAGAACGACATGGCTACGATCCGACTTGGTGGAGAATGTGGTGCAAGACTTATCTTTGCGCGCTTCACAAGCAGGTGCTACTATCACGCACAATATACCTAAACACTTGATTATCTCAGGAAACTATACGCTACTCTACTCCATTTTTCACAATATCGTGGACAACGCCATCAACTATGTAGAGAAAGCAGAGATTAGTATTCAACTCACGAGCCAAGACCCATCGAATCTATATTTCAGTATTACCGACAATGGTCAGGGTGTACCACCAGAGGCACTTGCTCATATCTTCGAGCGTTTCTATCGCGTGGACAAAGGTCGCAGCCGTAAAGCAGGCGGCACTGGTTTAGGACTCTCCATCGTAAAACATGCTGTGATTTTCCATGGAGGAAAAATCACCGCAATCAATCGCCCCGAAGGCGGATTGGAGTATCAATTCTCGCTGTCTCGTCGTTCAAAATAGGAGATTAACTCATCTCCAACATGCGTTGGATAGGACGAATAGCTTCTTTAGCAATATTCTGATCTACAATCACTTCGTTGTTTTCGTTGAACAAACAGTCTCGAAGATTCTGGAGTGTGCACATGCGCATATATTCACACTCATTACAACCTCCTCCTTCTGCGGGTACAGGGATAAACTCTACTTCTGGACAAGCTTTTTGCATCTCATGAAGAATGCCACTCTCAGTTGCTACGATAAAAGAAGCCCCCTCCGACTCCCCCTGAAGGGGGAGAGATTGAACTGATTTCTTGGCATAGTCCAACAATGCTTGGGTAGAGCCAATGACATCGGCATGCTGCAAAATAGTTTGCTTACACTCTGGATGAGCAAGAACTTTGGCATTAGGGTATTGCGCTTTTAGCTGGAGCAACGCCTCCTCTGAGAAACGTGCGTGCACATGGCATCCACCATTCCACAAATCCATCTTGCGCCCCGTCATTGAATTGATGTAACCGCCGAGGTTTTGGTCGGGACCAAAGAGAATAGGTTTGTCTTCAGGCAACTGCTTGACAATCTTAAGCGCATTGCTACTAGTCACCACTACATCGGTCAGCGCCTTCACTGCCGCACTGGTGTTCACATACGACACTACCAAGTGATTCGGGTGCTCTACCTTCCATGCAGCGAGGTCTTCCGCCTTGCAGCTATCAGCTAGCGAACAACCTGCCTCAGGTGCAGGAATAAGCACTTTCTTGTTTGGGCAAAGGATTTTGGCAGTCTCTGCCATAAAGTGTACACCACACATCACAATGATGTCGGCATTGGTCTTGGCAGCCTGTTGTGCTAAAGCGAGGGAGTCGCCTGCAAAATCTGCTACATCCTGAATCTCAGGTCGTTGGTAGTAATGCGCCATGATGATGGCGTTTTTTTTGCTGCAAAGCTCACGTATTTGTTCAGCTAAAGTCATATTGCGTTTCGGGTATCGTGTTTATCGTCCCAGGTATCGCTCAATGGTAGCCAATTCCTGTCTTAGAACAGCATCGTAACTCATTTGCGCCTCAATAGTAGAGAGCGAGTGTGCCACAGTAGCATGGTCTCGATGCACATACTTCCCTATCTCAGTCAATGAACTATCCGTAAATTTCTTTATTAGGTACATAACCAAGTTTCTGGCTTTCACGGCATCCTTCATACGTGTTTTAGCGGTGATTACCTGCTCTGACACTTTCATGCAGCGGCATACTGCAGCAATGATATCCGAAGGTAAGTATGTCTTAGGGTGCAGTTGCACCAAACGGCTCACTACTTTTTCAGCCAGCTTCATGTCTATGGCACTATCCGTCAGTGTAGAGTAAGCTAAAAGGCTAGCTAATACTCCCTCTAGGTCCCGCACATTCTCCGACACGTTGGATGCTATATACTCCACGATTTCCTCGCTGAGTTTGATACCATCTTTCTTGATATGGTATGCCAATATATCGCGTCGTAACGGATAATCGGGTCGTGTAATTTCTGCAGCCAGTCCCCATCTGAAACGTGATAAGAGTCGTTCTTGAATGCCTTGCAATTCCATAGGGCTACGATCTGAAGTCAAAATCAATTGTTTATGACTCTGTTGCAAATAGTTGAAGATCTGGAAGAAAGTATCTTGTGTACCTTTAAGGTCTGAGAAGTATTGTATATCATCCACAATCAGCACATCTACCGACTGATAAAACATCAAAAAGTCTGGCACTTGATTATGGTTCACAGCGTCTTGGAATTGTAGTTTAAAAGTATTTGCAGCCACGTACAGCACGCGCGCCTCTGGATTTAGTCGGCATACCTCGTTACCAATAGCATACGCCAAGTGCGTCTTTCCTACTCCGCTACCTCCAAACAAGAAGAGTGGATTAAAGATTGTTTTTCCAGGATTCTTAGCAATCTCTATTGCAGCAGCACGAGCTAGTTTATTTGGTTCACCTTTAACGAAGTTGTCGAAGGTATATTGCGTATTCAGTTGCGTATCCCAGGTGTTGTTTCCTTGTGTAGGAGCATAATTCTCATTGTTGTTGGTAGGGAATGCTTCACGCAAAGGCTCGCTAGGTACATCAATGCTACCTCCAGCCAATGAGATGCGATATTCCAATTGGATAGCAGGTCCGAACACCTTTCTTAATACGCGCGAGAGCAGATTCAGGTAATTTTCCTCAATATACTCTACTATAAATTGGCTCTTGACTTGTAGTACCAACACATTGTTTTCATATTGCAATGCAGAGATAGGTGCGAACCATGTCTGGTATGCACTTGGCGACAAGTTGTCGCGCAGAATCTGCTGGCATTGTGCCCACAATATGTTAAGTTCTTGTTTCAAGGCTGATAAATAATGTTTAATCTAGGCGTAAAAAAAAGCGACTTCTTTCGAAATCCGGTGCAAAGGTACTGCTTTTTTTTGACATGACCAAATCGTCTATATTCCTAAAGTTTTGGAGTCCCGATATTCACCAAAAACTCAGCAAGTTACGAGCAAACAACTGATTATATTAGAGTTACAAAAGTTATCAACATGTAAGTTGCTGAAACTCACAACTCAACGTGTTTTTGTTCCACATTCGCATGTTTCACAAACAACTCCCTAACTGATTGTAAATAGAACAGTTAGGGAGTTTTTATTTATTTTTGCAAATTAGACTTTCGCAAAATTACTCTTTCTTAGGTAATTTCTTTTGTATGAAGGGCCTTGCTTTAATGGACATGATAATGGTATCTACATTCATCACGGCAGCATCCAAATTTTCTAAGGTAGCATTCAAGTTATCATGTAGCGTTTTATCATTTAGGAGCATGCCCAAAGTTCCCTCTTTGGAGTGCAAAATATCATTCAACGAATGGATAGTTGAGTCTAGGGTTTGTATGGTGCTGAGTACGTCCGCCTCTTGTACCTCTGTCACAACAGCGTTTATACCCGCCATAGTAGAGTCAATCTTATTCACGATAGATGGTAATTGGTTATGCGTCAGGTGGCGTATATCCTGTCCACTCACTTTTAGGTCGTTAGTGATGCGTTCCACATTTTGCAAGGTGGCATGCAGGTAGCCCGTTTCTAGTTCGTTGTTCAGCGCATTTATCAGGGTATTTAGTTCGTTGAGCAAACTATCCACATTAGCAAGTAATCCCGTTTGAAGGTTGTCTATTAATCCAGGAACGATTCGTGTAGGTAGTGTGTCACCTTTCTGATATGGCATAGCTCGATTCGGCATATTAGGCAATAGTAATTCAATAGCTCCTCCTCCGAGCAATCCGTCAGCAACAAGCGCCATCTGTGTACCTCTTGGTAGTTCGATAGCTTTGTCAATAGAGACATTAACCGTGAAAGCTGTGGGCTGCTTGAAATCGTATTGAATGCTTTCTACCAAGCCCACTTGATACCCTTTTATATATACGGGTGCCTGCGCAGTGAGTCCATTAACACGATCAAAGGTTCCCACATACACCTTTGTTGGCGAAAAGATATTGACTCCCTTTAAGAAGTTAAATCCGAAATACAAGATGCCCATGCATACGATGGCAAGAACACCTACTTTAAATTCTCTTGAATACTTCATTTTGTATAAAATTTTTCAAATGCATCAAAGATGCCGTTTACTATTCCTGTTTTTCCTTCGGTGCTAGCGAGCCATTTCTCTTCTTCGGCATTGCTCAAGAACCCCATCTCTACGAGTACGCTAGGGCAAGCAGACTGCAGAAGCACCCAGAATGCAGCTTGTCGCACGCCTCTGTTGGCACGTTTCAGTTTATCCACAAACTGGTTCTGTACCAGTTCTGCAAACACCAAGCTATTATCCATATATTCGTTTTGCATGAGTTCGAAGAGGATATAACTCTCCACCGAGTTCGGGTCGAATCCTTGATAGACCGTCTGATCTTCCTCTAGTTTCATGACTGCGTTCTCTCGCATTGCGACATCGAGGTTGTCTTCCATGCGTTCGGTACCTAGTATGAAAGTCTCTGCTCCGCATGCGTTGCGGTTCTCGGCTGCATTAGTATGGATACTGATAAAGAGATCCGCATGATTCTTGTTGGCAATATCCGCCCTCTGCTGCAGTGGCAGGAAGACATCAGTTTCGCGTGTCAGTACGACCTTCACCTCTGGATACTTAGCCTGAATACGTGATGCTAGTTGTTTGGCTACGGTCAGGTTCAAGTCTTTCTCCTGCACTTTCATCTTCAATCCGACAGCTCCCGTATCATGTCCACCATGCCCTGCATCTATCACTACGGTAAAAGACATTAGGGGTAGCGCCAAAAACATCAGGAGTAGTATGGCAATAGGTCGTCTGAGAGTGAATTGCTTCATCATATGTTTCATTACAAAAGTTATGCCACAAGGGCTTATTCGTTTTCTCTAATAAATGTTCTAGGTATATTGCATCCGATAAAGTTACCCAATACCGAAGCGGCATAGCAAGCCAGCACTTGAGGGTTTTCCGCCACCCAATCAGCTCCGGTTAGGTAGTAGAATGCATCGGCAATACAGTGCGGAAAGCCGCAATGTATAAACAGCGGTACGGCAAAGAGCAAAGGTACCCAATGTCCAAAATCGTTGCTTTTCTTGGCGAATGTGACCGCGGTAGTCATCAGCACGCCGCACCCAATCGCTAGGATACCGCATCCCAGTGGTCCAACGCTCATGCGCGATTGCAGCACGCTGTATGCAGCGTCATGCAGCGGCAGCGGGGAGAAAGTGGTCATCCAAGCCACTAACGCGCATCCAAGGATGTTACCAGGCAATACGAGTAGCAGTAGTTCCCATAGATCTTGCCATGCCTCCACGAAGCCTGCCATACCAGTATAGAGTTTTGCGCGATACGAGACTACTGTAGCTAATCCAAAGATAAATAGGAACATACCTATGGTTTTGTTCGCTAAGAATCCCCACCCTGCTATACCGATGCAAATGCCTGCGAACATGGCTCGCAGGGCAATCGATAGATACTGTTTGCTATTTCCGAATCGTATGCTCATATCTATTCAAGGTGCAAAGGTACTGCTTTTTTGTGATATATGCAAGTGGAGAAGATTTTTTTTGACCAATCTAGTATAAAATACCTGATATAACACCCTCGCCCAGCTCACACGGAACTGGGCGAGGATAAGAGATATTTTAATCTACATAGCGATTATTTCACTTCAATTCCCATAACGTTGTAGGTCTTATCGTTGCTTTGAATAAGCAGTTGATTATCTTGAACAACCTTTTGGGTGTTAGATTCGGATACATGTGTATCTTCTACAGCAGTCTTTGTATTGTACTCACAACCATACTCGTCATACATACCACCTGTATATTGTAATTCATCTCCTTGGTATGCGCAAAGAAGGTGTGCTGTATAAACCCCTACCAATCCACAAGGATTATATCTAATTAAAAATCCTTCAGGCGAGCCGACGCCTTCTAACCATTCCTCACTCAAACCATTAAATTCTTCTTCTGCGACACCATCACCATCAATATCCCTACGACATATTACATGTTGTGTTATGGTACGAAGATTGGTTTGTGAGTCAAGTTGCACATCATCTATAACACATGCGTATGTAGTACATGTTCCAATTCCAGAAAACACTTCCAACGTATCGCCCACTTGTGCCGAAAAATCATAGGCTAAATATTCACCTTCTGGTATTTCGGGAGTATGAGGATCATTGTCATCAAAGCCGCCATAGTAGTACACATACACTTTCTTGTCTTCTGTGAAGCGCACGGATACTCTTGAAGTAAATTTGCTATATGTATAATCGCCGATGATAGTATCTTCGCCTAATTGATAGTGTGATGTTGAAGCCGTTTCTTCAAATCGTATACCATCAAAATACAGAACATTCCACGTATCACACCATATATCAGACCATTTGTCCTGTGCAAATGTTTGCACACCTATCAGCATACAAATTAAAAGGAAATAAAGTCGTTTCATAGACATAAATTTTTAGTGTGTTAATATTTTGAGTTGCAAAGGTACTGCTTTTTTGTGATATATGCAAATATCGAAGTTTTTTTTGACCAATCTAGTATAAAATACCTGATATAACAACCTCGCCTAGCTCACATAGAACTGGGCGAGGGTGATAAAAATTTTATCTAGTAAATTCTATTGTACAATCCACAATGCGTTGCTATAGTACATAACGCTTGCATAAATAGACATTTGCATTTTGTCGTATGCGTCTAGAGATGCTCCTGCGACAATCCCCAAATACTCATCCGTGTAATTGCGCATCCTAGCCATAGACATATAAATAGTCGCTTCTTGGAAAGTATGATTCGCATTAATCACATTATTAGTGAGAGATGGAGTACGAGCAAGCCTAACATAATTGACTAAACTTGATTCGTTAGAATTACTGATAGAGACACCAAATAGTTGTTCATAGCCATGAATAAAATCAAGTAATATATCCTCCTGACTTTTACCCGTAGAACTATAGTTATTACCCATCATTGTACCTAATAATTGATTATGTCGCTTTGCCATGGTCACACAAGGAGACACTCCATTCAAATCAGCAATGGTATTAGGATCACGAAGAGTTACGGTGATATCAGTTGTATCAACAATTGTTGTATCAGGATTAGGTAGCGCTATGTAAGAGCGATATGCACCTGTAGCCGTTGCCATTGCCATTATATCATTTGCGGTGAGCGAGTTGATACCATTTGTAGCACCTTCCCAACCTAATTGAGTGCCCGCTGCATCTGCTACTAGAATTAATTGCTTAAATTCGGTAAGTTCATCGTGCAATCCTATTCCTGGCAATACTATAGATCTATTTTGTGTGGCATACTTCGCATTCAACGCTTCTACCTCAGCGTAAAAATCTGCCCAGTCGGATTCACTACTCAAATTTTGTGGAGCCTGTCGTTTTACTGTTTGTGGTACAACAGCAAGATCATTGGTGTCTGAAGAACAAGCAACGATTAATAGTCCAACAATAAAGAGACTAACTGCGCTAAACGCAATAAACATTTTCTTTTTCATAATAATAAGAATTATAAGGTGATTATAATTAAGAAAAGTAGCGACTAGCGAATCCAACGCTGAGTATTAGGTGTGTTAGTCTGTATGAAGTATATTCTCCGTCAAACTCGCTAGCCACTACGATATTTGGTATATATTCTTGGTAAACGTCTATCTTATTGTAAATTCCCCTGCGAAGACGCTATTTCCCCTATAGATTTGCAAAGTATATGTTCCTAATTGAGGAATAAGAATCACGGTAGAAGCAATAAACTCACGCTCAGCTACTACCTCGCCTGTTTTCTGGCTAATAATTTCTACATAAATAGGTTCGCGCGTGTCTGCCTCAATAAATAATTGATGTCCCTCAATTGTGGCATGAAAGCGATTTGGATTGGGTCTGTTACCATCATTTATATTATTAGAATCATCCAAAGGCATAATAGAATAAATCTCGCTCAGGACTATCTCCTGAGCCATTAACTGTACAGAGGCATTACAAATACCTAGTATCAACAATGCGAAAATAACGAATCGTTTCATAATGTTGTAGGTTAAACATGCAATTAAAATTTGCCGCAAAATTACAACAACATTATAAGTTACGCAATAGCAGAAAGCAATTGCTAACGCACATGAGTTAGTATCGCCCTGATTAGCAACTAGTTACAAAACGATTTGTTAACGTCCGTCAAACTACAACTATTTATTCTCACGGAACATACTTAGCAAAAAATCAGGAAACTCAGCAGAAGAGATGCCTAGTTTTTTCAAGATACGGTTCTTGAGGATGCGAATACTATTCTTGGTATAGCACATATAGTTGGCTACATCTACATCAGTTAGATGGGAATAGATAAGACTGATGGTACAAAATATCTTTTCAGTGTCTGACAATGGCAAGTTATCCAATCTTGCAATCCAATCATGCAACCAGGGATCTACTTCTTTCTTTAAAATCTCATACATTTTCCAACGTTTGAGTGGGGTATGATACTTAGTTATAAGCTTCGATAGCGTATCATTAATATCAAGCAAATTCTGTTTTTGTAACAAATCTACATCCTGTTCCTCTATACGCATAGATAAATCATCTATCCTTTCATGAGCTTCTTGCAATGAAGCGATAGAATCTTGCAAACGAATCGTAGCATATTTCCGATATAATATAATGCTGATACTTAACACAATACATATAAATGCAAAAATTGAAATAATTATCCATACCCAACGCCACGGATGAGGATTTAAATTATATTCTTCTAATACAGATGTAGCTTCTGCATATCTAATCACATTATTACGTAATGCTCTATGAGCATCCATTCGCGAATGAGAATACGCACTTAATTGTTCTGTATCATTCTGTTTTTTGGCATCTTGCATTAAGCAATAATATGCATTAACTAAGTGGTTAGGATTAGTTGATTTTGAAACTAAAGTACGTGCATAATAGGTCGCAATATCTTTTTCTTTTTTTCCATAAAAATATATTTGCATTATTTTCATGTAAGTAAAGCATTTATCTATTTCACCCTGCCAATAATCTAATCCTTTATGAAAATACACTAATGCTGAATCATATTGCTGCTGCTCATAGAAATAGAGTCCCTTTGTTTCGTACAAGCGAGCTATATACGAACTATCCAATTGATAGGAGTAAGCCATTTGTAAAATACTATCCGCTAGTGTAAACCGATGGAGGGATGTCAAATGATAACTGACATCCAATAGACTTTGCGCATAATACCATTCATTTTCACTCTCTTGGAAATCTTCTCCCGCACGCTCGTAGAAAATCAATGCCAAACTATCGCTATTGTTTTGAGCACATATATAACCCATACACGAATTGACGCGTCCACGATAGATGGGGTCATCTATCTGCAAGCGGTCGGCTTCGATATAGCACTCCGCGGCTTCGGCTATTTGCTGATACGAATCTTCTAAATTGCGACCCATAGAATAATACGCCTTACCGAGGGTGTTGCGCACGAACAATCTGCCAAACGGATTATCCAATTGGCGAATAGTTTGCCCTAACGCAGCCGTATCATCATAAATCACATGATACGTCTGGTCGATGCTATCTGCCATAGCTATCACAGCCCTAGACTCCTGCCAGGAACGACAAGAGGTGAAACAACACGCAAAAAGCAATAAAAACAATATGACAACATGAAGCCGATTCATTACG
>JAZNMT010000079.1:0-6492 GCA_045579895.1 Paludibacteraceae bacterium | reverse complement strand
CCGATGGTCTCCACCAATGCCTCTTCGATGATACCGTTCTTTACATTCAAACTAAGTTTGCACGCACCTTGTTGTGGAGCGCACCAACCGATACCGTGAGTCATACCAGAGATGTCAGCGATCTCTTTGGCTTTCACCCACTTACCCTCTTCTGGGATTGGAGCTGGACCATGGTTAGGTCCTTTAGCTACTTGGCACATTTCCTGTACCTCTTTGCTGTAAATCATGTTCAGTTAATAATTAATAGTTAATAATTAATATCTCTTTTGGGCTGCAATCAGCCACAATACTCCATAATCGGGTGCAAAATTACGAAAAAGTTTGGATATATGCAAATAAAATCGAATATTTTGCTAAATCAGTGTAATTTCATACGATTCCCAGATCTTCATTATCACACATCCCTGACGGATGCTCCGCATTGTAAAACACAATATAGGTAAGAATTTTGGTCTAAAGCAGACCCCGTATGGTCACACGCGGCACCAAGCAGGTGACTACACTGTTGCAAGAATCGGATGGCACAAAAGAAGACTATTTAGCATTGTGATTCTTTTTTTGCGGCTGCTAGTATGGCATAATCCCTCAAGAACCCGTAACTGATGAGGATACGAAGAGAAAGAAGGGTGTCCAAACATTAATGGCATAATTTTTGCCCATAAAATGAAAAATTAAGTTAGATTTAAGTTTGTTATAGGGAGAAAACTATACCTTTGCAGCAGATTTAATAAAACAATACATTTGCTGCGTTATGGAAGGAAAGCAACCCCAAGAAAGAAGCAAAAAGCAAAAGACAGTACGCTTTTTCGTGATTGTATTTATCTGCCACATCATCGGCTTCGCGCTGATATGGTTGGTGCAACATTTTATAAACTAAAAACCTAATGCCTTATGACAACTATCTATGATTTCACGGCACTCACCAATCGCGGTGTAGAAAAGTCGTTTGCAGACTATCGTGGCCAAGTGCTATTGATTGTCAACACCGCCAGCAAGTGCGGTTTTACCCCTCAGTACAAAGAACTGGAAGCATTGTATCAGAAGTACAAAGACGCTGGTTTAGTGGTGATTGGCTTCCCTTGTGACCAGTTTGCGCACCAAGAGCCAGGCACAGATACGGAGATTGAGCAGTTCTGTCAAATCAACTTCGGAGTGACATTCCCACTGATGAAGAAGATCGAGGTGAATGGAGAAAATGAGCATCCGCTCTACACTTACTTGAAGGCACAAGCTGGGGGCTGCTTTGGCAGAAAGATTAAATGGAACTTCACAAAGTTTCTCGTTTCGCGCGATGGTAGCGTGATTAAACGATATGCTCCTGCCACCAAGCCCATGAAAATTGAGAAGGATATTGTGGAGATGCTGAAAGCGGCAAAGCCGCTATAGTTTATTGGACGGCACCTGTAGGTGCCTACTGTTTAGAGTTTTTTTTGATGCCATATAATACGAAAAAGAGGCACACTCGTTAGTGAGGTGCCTCTTTTTTATTTTCGGCACAAAGATTGCCTACAAGTTTCGGGACCACGATAGGACATCTCTGGGACTTCTATGGGCTTTCTGTGGCAGTATTAGGTCACGCTCAAGTTGACTGCGGGCTACGTGACCTGAAGGAGTGCGACGGAACGCACTCCGTGTGTGGAGAAGCCAATTGACTTTTGGCATCGAAAAGGGAAGGCGGTCGGGGAGACCAAGCCGACCGAGACCAAGAGAAGATTCCCCACTCCGAGGAATCAGCGCAAGCATAGAACAAATTTCGCGACAACTGTAGCACATCTGTTGCCTAGTTGTGTCCTATTTGTGGCTTTTCAGTTTTCAACTTTCGTTTTTTATTCCCTTTGCCGAAGGGCAATTAGAAACTAATGTTGATAAAAAGAGAGTATATCGAAATAATATACTCCCTAAAATCTACCTTAATATAATTATAGGTTCTATTTGGCTAATGCTTGATTGGCAATCGCCTGAGCTTCTTTGATTGCAGAAATAAGTTTAGGTAGTGCAGGTCCTGTAGTAAAGATCCAACCTTCTGAATAGTTAGTTGTTTGCATACCATAATCATCAATCGAATACCATTTTTTACGCAAAGTACAACTTCCGTAAGGATTACCTTCATATTTATCAAAAAACACATCTATACCACCAGGAGCCATATAGGTAATTGAATACTCATCCTTTTTATCTGATGTTTGTTCGGTTTCTACAATCATTTCTAATGCAAGAATCAAATCATCAATTGCCTCCATATCAAGATATCCTAGAGGTTGTGAAATAACTCCAGTCATAGAATTCATAATTTGCTGACCAGCAGTAGGATGAAATTCTAGCGCTACTAACTGTTCACCTGTTTTCAAATCAGTGAATAATTTCGCAAACAATTGAACACCTTGCCCCTTGTATTTGTAGATTTTATCCTCTTTGATAAAACTATTTTTTTGTTTAAACTGTTCTGCTTTGGTCAATTGAGTAGTTGCTTCCACTTCAGAACTTTGTGCTTGTACGGTAGTGAATGCGAATACGCATGCTACGATTAATAGAAATGTTTTTTTCATTGTTGTAAGTTTTAAAAGTTAATATATTGGTAGATTTAATAAATCAATATCATAGCCACATAGGGTGCGAACTCCTTTATTAGTTCAGTAAAACTACTTTGCTTAGGAGATTTATCTGTTATATCTTTTATATCAATTGGTGCTGCATCCATTAATTGATACAAATAACTACTCTTGATAGCGTAACCTACATTATCAGCACCAACAATACCCGCAGATGTAATACCGACTAAATTACCCTCTTTGTCAAACATTGGACCTCCACTATTTCCTGGTTGTATTGGAGCGGAAATTTGATAGGCAGAAATTTGTCCTTCATATCCTGTTTTGGAACTAATGATTCCGTCTGTTACTTTGATTTCTGCTCCCATAGTTTGAGCCATTGGGTAGCCCATCGTAAATATGGAAGAGCCAACATCAATTGTTCTTTGGTAAATATTATATGGAAGTGTTGATATATGTTGAAAATCCTCGTCATCAATCATCAAAAGTGCAAGGTCGTTTATCTTATCAACGCACAATACTTTAGTAGAGTATGTCTTTACATCTGAAGCCGTTTGTATTTGCACCTTTATCTCGTTTGCTCCCTCTACTACATGATTATTCGTTGCTATAATATTTTTGCCAATAAAGAATCCGCTACCATTTCCTTTGAGTTCTTTTGGCTGCTTCTCCTCTTTATTCTCCTCTTGTTTTACCATAGAAAAATCAATATCATTTTCTGGGTATAGTTTCATAAATATTGTTTCGACATAGTCTTTAGTGTCATATAGCGTTATCTTCTTTTCGTGATACTCCAAGTAAAAGTCTGCTTTAGATTGCATTTTGTTTTCTAAATACCAAGAATTAACTTTATACAATCCAGCAGTTGTAGTTGCAGTAAATGTACCTTTTAGTTCGCCTTCTTTCCATACTTCTTTGTTTGATCCCTCTAAATAAATTACTTTGTATGTTTCTTTTTCTTTAACGACTGCTAATCGGTGACGATTGCTTCCCCAATATTGAGGATTAGATGTGCTGATAAAATTGTAAATACCCTCAATAGGAGCAGCAGGCGAATTATCCCAAAGATTTCGCAATTTTTCTTCTGTGTAGGATGTCTGTGGGGTAGTGTTTCTATTTTGTGGCACCTCTAATGCATTTACAACAAATGAGGGACATTGATAGTTGCGTTTTTTGAAATCAGAATTACCCGTACCACCATGAAAATGCCATTTAATTGTACTAACACCAGCAGGCACGCGTGGAAAATAAAATGTGGCATGTGCTACTTTTCCCTTATTCTTATTCATAAAATAGTTCCAATAAGTAACTTTGTAGTATCTATTCCATGGCTTGTAATAGCCTTCATACTCAGAGGCTACCAATTTATATTTACCGAATGTGCCAGAAATATAGATTGACGCATTTTCGTCTAATTCGTGAGCATCAAAGCATCCTGGTTTATTGCTAAGGATTGTAATGTCACAGAAGATTGCAGTATAATCATCATTCGATGCTACACCAGTAATGTTCCATCTTTGGTCTTTATTCTCAAAAACCATCTGTGCGTTTACATAATAAGCGCACAATAAGCACATTGTAAAAAATAATACTCTTTTCATATCTTTGATTTTATAAATATACAACAAAAAGCGCAGACCTCCGTTGATTATTCACCAATAGAGGTCTTCGCATTACCCACAGAGTCAAATAAACAACAGGAAACCTACGCTGGTATGAAAACACACTACACCAATGAGAGATGTAGTATGGATACAATCATACCCATAGGCATCTATTGAATACTTTGATTTTGACTCTGTTTGAAAGTTGCGAAGTTTCTATTGGTCAAACGCAAAGCGTCAATAAACGCTATTCAATATGTCCGAAACCTACCCTAAAAGTGCATTTGCAAAACGCTTTTTGCAAAACATATTTGCCCTCCAGCGTAAGAATCGACTGCAAAGGTAGTGAATTATTTTGAAATGTGCAAATAAAAAATGCCATTTATGCGAATTTTGCATAAATGGCAGGGGAGTTTGGAGAAGTATATAATGTACTTCTATTCAGTACATTTATTCATCAACCTTTTTGTTTCGCGCAGCTCCTTTTGCAGCAATTCCATTCGTTCTTTCAATTGCTCCTGAGTAGGCAATACATCTTGAATACGCACATTATTGTATGTGGCGACACCCATCGGTGTGCTAATCCCCTTAAACGACCATTGAACATCTGCCTTATTCATATCCGAGCAGATGAGTAAGCCTATCGTTGGATTTTCATCATCGTGCTTCAACAACTCGTCCACTGCATTCACATAGAAATTCAGTTTACCCGCAAACTCTGGCTCAAACTCTCGCGCCTTCAACTCACAAACCACATAACAGCGCAAACGAATATGATAGAACAACAAATCAATCTTGCGTGACTTACCACCCACAATCAGTTCCTTTTGTCTTCCTACAAAAGCAAAGCCACTTCCCAATTCCAACAGCAAATCTGTTATACTATTCGTTAAAGCTTCCTCCAATTCACATTCATCATATATCTCATGTCCTACCGTAGCAAAACCAAAATCGTAATTCTCTTTTAGCACCTCCTGTACTAACTGACTTTGCAAAGCAGGCAAGTGCTCTGTAAAATTATTCAATATCTTGCCTTGATGCTCGTATAAATGGGCTTTTATACAATTGACTAACGCAGCACGGCTTAATCCCTGTTCAATGGTTTTACCAATGTAGAATAATGCTTCATCAACTGATTTGCATTTAGAGATAATGGCGATGTGATGTCCCCATGGAACGCATGCAAAGGAAGTTGGAAATTCACCACCAAGCTGGTGGAATTTTTCTTTATCAAATTCTATTACAGGTTGTAATAGTTTTGTATCGTTCATTTCTATTACAGGTTGTAATAGTTTTGTATCGTACTGGTTATAAAATAGATACCATCTTTTCATTGCCCAAAGATTCGGGGCAGAAAGACCTTCGGCATTCGGGAACTCACGTTGGAGGTCAAGACTTACCTGTTCTACAACTCCTGCGCCCCAGCGCTCTTCAGCTTTCTTCTGCACTAAATCACGACCGAGTTCCCAATTGAATAGTAACTTCTCTGAGTTTACTCTCACAGAAGCCTTTACTTGCGCGGCACGATAGCGACGCTTGATTTCCGTTATCCAACTTACATAATCCACATCCAACTGCACATCGTGCGAATGTACGGAAAGATTTATTTGTTGATTGTTCATGTGGTTGATTTTTTCATTTTCACGACAAAGGTAGTGAATTATTTTGAATTGAGCAAGAAAAGAGTGATTTTTGGGGTGATTTTAATGATGTAGGGAGTATCGGGTATAGTGTATAGCGTAAAGTGTAAGGTGTAAAGGCAAGGTATAAAAAAAGAGAGCATTTCCGTGGGAAATACTCTCTTAGGATATAGGACGGCGTACCGCCCATAGGACGCGCCATTGCGCTATTGGGATTAAGCGTTAACAGTAGCCATGTGAGCGATGAGGTCGAGAACCTTGTTAGAGTAACCGATCTCATTGTCGTACCAGCTAACAACCTTAACGAAGGTGTCAGTCAAAGCGATACCTGCCTTAGCATCGAAGATAGATGTGCGGGTGTCACCCAAGAAGTCGCTAGATACAACTGCATCCTCAGTGTAACCAAGTACGCCCTTCAACTCGCCTTCAGCAGCCTCTTTCATAGCTGCGCAGATCTCAGCATAAGTAGCTGGCTTAGCCAAGTTAACAGTAAGGTCAACTACAGAAACGTCCAAAGTAGGAACGCGCATAGACATACCAGTGAGTTTGCCGTTGAGTTCAGGAATAACTTTACCTACAGCCTTAGCAGCACCTGTAGAAGAAGGGATGATGTTGCCAGAAGCAGCACGGCCACCACGCCAGTCCTTCAAAGATGGACCGTCAACAGTCTTTTGAGTAGCGGTGGTAGAGTGAACAGTA
>JAZNMT010000078.1:0-34840 GCA_045579895.1 Paludibacteraceae bacterium | reverse complement strand
GGCTTCGCGTTGTCGGTTCTATTATTCTGGGCAATGCGAAGGCCTCTAGTCGTGGAACTGGCAAAGTGCAGGTTTCACGCTTTTTTTATGTCCATATTGTACAATCAAACATAAATGTGGGCATGTTAAAGAAATTCGGAGAAGGATGCTGGGCACTTGGATTTATAGAAGGCGGTATCCAACAAATCATGGAAAACGACACTTATGATGTCAAATGGGTGCAAATGCCTAAAGATAGGTGGTATGCAGATCCATTTATTTTGGACGTAACTGATACTGAGATATTAGTATTAGTTGAGGATTATGCATATAACTATAAAAAGGGCGTCATCTCTCTATTACACATTGATCGTCAAACGATGAAAGTCATCCAGCGAAAGGTTATTCTAGAGATACCAACTCATTTGTCTTTCCCAAATATCTTACGAAAAAATGGCAATGTGTATATTTATCCAGAAAGTGCTCATAGCGGTCAATTGGATATTTACAAATTTGACTTTTCAACTGAATCATTAACGCATTGCACTACGATATGCGATGATTGTATTTGGGATTCTGACATCACGGATGTATTTGGTGAACCACTTTTGTTTACAGCTGCTCATAATGATTATTTGTTAGATATTTATCATTGGAACGAGAGCGAGAAACGCTTTGTACTCTGGAAAAGTATTCCTTCTGAAATTAAGAACTCTCGATTAGGTGGCGCTCTATTCAAATATAAAGATAGAGTGTACTATCCTGCACAAAACTGCGAAAAAGGCTATGGTTGTGCAATCACTATCAAAGAAATCGAGTATAAAGATGGTGATTTCTTAATTTCAGATGTTAAAACTCTCAAATCTACTCATAAGCGTTACAATACAGGGTTACATACTCTCAATGAATACAAAGGTATAGCTGTGATTGATGTTCATGGATACAGATATGGAATAATTGGGAAATTGATAAATTGTTTAGTTAAGATTAAAAAATGTATAACTCATTAATAAAGTGGTTAAAACAAAATAGTGTTTTTATTGCTACAATACTAGTTGCTGTACTTGTGATTATTTGTGGTGTTAAATATAGTACAAATATAAGTACTATATCAGAGGTAATCATGCAATGGGTAAGTTGTAATTTCGGTTGGTTGTACATCTGGGCAATAATCGTTTTCTGTGTGTTTTGTGTGTGGGTCGCTGCTTCAAAATACGGAAAACTTAAATTAGGAGAGGAGAATGATAAACCTGAATTTAGTAACTTCTCTTGGTACTCAATGCTTTTTTGTGGAGCCACAGGTATTGGCCTCGTATTTTGGAGTGTTGCAGAACCATTATCACACTATTCTCTACCACCAGTAAATATTGAACCAGGATCTGCAGATGCAATAGATTTTTCTATCAGAACATGTTATCTACATTGGGGACTGACGCAATGGGTTTGCTTTGCTGTTGTAGGATTATCTCTAGCTTACTTTCAGTTTAGAAAAGGAAAAAAAGCTCAATTAAGTAATTTGTTAATACCTTTATTTGGTGAGAAGATGGCAAATAAATTACCTGGTAAACTAGTTGATATATTTTCTGTAGTTGTCTCATTTGCAGGAGTAGCTACTTCTTTAGGATTAGGGGTATCACAGATATGTGGAGGACTAAATTTTCTTTTTTTAATTCCTAATACTGCTAGCACTATATTGTTGATAATAATTATTATCACGGTTATTTTCATTATCAGCGCAATTACTGGTATATATAAAGGAATAAAAATTTTATCTAATATAAATACTATTTTAGCATTACTATTGTTGATTTTAGCATTTTTGGTTGGTCCAAAACTTGTAATTGTCAATAATCTTACTCATAGTTTAGGACAACACATTCAATATTTATGTTCGGATTTAATGTTGACTAACGCGTTCGGAAATAACGATTGGGTAATGAATTGGCGCGTATTTTACTATGCATGGTTTATAGCGTGGACTCCATTTGTAGGAATGTTCATAGCACGTATATCTAAAGGAAGAACTATTCGTGAGTTTATCATTGGAGTTGTTCTTATTCCGACTTTATTTTCTATTATATGGCTTGCTGTTTTTAGTGCTATTGCTATTTCATCGGTACAAGATTGGAGTATAGAAAGTGTACAACAATTAGTAGAATCACCAGCAACAGCTGTATTTATCATTTTTAGTAAATACCCTTTAAAGGAAATTATTTCATTTATCATTGTCATTTTACTCGGTGTGTTCTTCATTACATCAGCAGATTCTGCCACATACTCGTTAAGTGTAATGACAAGTAATGGGAATTTAAAGCCTCCTACTTATAAAAAAGTTCTCTGGGGTATTATTGTTGCTATAATTGCTTTTGTGTTACTATCTGCTGACAGTTTAAAACCACTACAAACTTTATCAATTGCAGCCTCATTACCTTTTTTATTAATCATATTTGCCATAATCGTTGCTCTTATTAAAGAACTAAAAAATGAAAAAATAAGTAAATCATGAACAATCTCTTAGAACATAAGTTTATCGTATATTGTGGCGACAATTATAACGCCTTGGGAATTTGTCGTAGTTTAGGGGAAAAAGGAATTGACCCTATAGTGGTGATGTATTCTCCTCGTCCGTATCTTGTCAATCATTGTAAATACGTAAAGCACTTATATAAAGTAACATCTCCTGAAGCAGGATTAGATTTTATCATTGAAAAGTGGGGTAATGAAACTTATCAACCATTTATATATACAATGGACGATTACACTACAATGCTTATGGATCAACGTTACGATGAATTAAAAAATAAGTTTTATTTTTTCAATGGTGGTCAAAAAGGCAGAATTACATATTATATGGATAAGAAAAATATATGTGATTTAGCAGAAGAATGTGGCATTTCACAACCTAAAGGCGAAGTACTAAAAAAAGGTAAAATGCCCAAATCCTTATCTTATCCCATTATTACTAAGGTGACGATGTCCGTTAAAGGAGCCTGGAAGAATGATGTTTTTATATGTAATAATCCTGAAGAATTACAAACTGCATATAGGCAAATCAAGGCAGATGAATTGTTAGTTCAGGAATACATAGAGAAAAAGAATGAATTATGTGTTGATGGTTTTAGCATTAATGAAGGTGAAGAAATCTGTTTCCCATATACATCAGAATATTTGCGATTTGGAAAAAAAAGTTATGGTAATTATATGGTTATGAAACCATATGATAATCCAATCGTAAGAGAAAAGATAAATAATATCATTCGTAAGTGTAATTTCTCTGGAATATTCTCATTAGAATGCTTAATTGACAAAAATGACAATCTATATTTTCTTGAGGTCAATTTCCGCAACTCAACGTGGAGTTACGCATGTACATACGGAGGATTAAACCTGCCATACTATTGGGCCAAATGTACATTAGAAGGAAAGATTGATTTGAACGATTGTACCATTACTAAGATTCCATTTACAGCTATGGATGAAATAGGGGATTTTAGCCATATGTGCCACGATTCTAATTTATCATTTTTCACATGGTATAAACAATTTAGAGAGTGTGAATGTCCATATATCTATAATCGAAAGGATAACAAACCATTTTATTATGCGGTATTACATAAGATCATGACTGCATTTGAACACAAGGTGGTTGCAAAATTTCGAAAACATAAACCATGATTCCTAAGATAATTCATTATTGTTGGTTGGGGGGTAATCCTCTGCCTGAGTTGGCGAAAGAGTGTATCGCTTCGTGGTGTAAGTGTATGCCTGATTGGGAATTAAAGGCATGGACTGAAGAAAACTTCGATATTCAAGCTGCACCGCAATATGTACAAGAAGCATATCAAGTCAAGAAATATGCTTTTGTGAGCGATTATGTTCGTTTGTGGGTATTAGAGCAATATGGAGGATTGTATATGGATGTGGATTTCTTCGTATATAAATCATTTGAGCCACTATTGATTCATCACGCTTTTGTGGGATATGAAGGATGCAAACGAGGGGCTGTAATGATGGGAGTAATCGCTAGTGAAGCACACCACACTTGGATTAAAGAAATGATGGATAGTTACAAACATCGTCCATTTATTTTGCCAGACGGTAAGTATGACCTTACGCCAAACACTTCGTATTTCACCACCGAATTAGAGAGAAAAGGATTGGTATTAGACGGAAAAGAGACAGATTTTCAAGATATACATATTTTCACTGTAGATTATTTTTCCCCTATCTTAACTTCTGGCGAAGATGTTCGTTCTAAAAATACCTATTGCGAAAGTAAACAACTACGTTCTTGGAGTAATCATACTAGTTGGAAAACAATAATACTAAGCCACTTAAGTCCTAAATGGCAAGTAAACATTATCAAACTAAAACGAAAACTATTTGGATGATATGACTACAACAAATGGAGCTAATAAAGTAATTGGAATGTTTGGATTTTCAGTTGAGAATCTAGATGTATTTCGTGAATTGTTTAATGCAAGTGTTGAGATTAATCTCTTTGAATTGCCACGCGAAAACACCAAAGACACTGTAAAACAAGTGGATAACTTCTTTATTCATCAATACAAGCCCACTATAAATTCAGCAGCATCTCGTATAAATGAGATTATTCGTGATATGCTAGCCATTCACGCAGACTACTATTTTATAGCTAGCAACGCACTATTTCACAACGAAGTACACAAGAGCATAACACACTATGGTTATAAGGTAGTGATTATATGATCCATATCAATTACTGTAGTTGTTATAATGTCCTACGGATATATCGGTGAAATTAAGGCTATCATTCAGTGAGGTCACGATGAAGTCACGATGAAGTCACGATGAAGTCACGATGAGGTCACGATGGAGATAGGTGGCAGATAAGGGGCAAAGTATAGGCATACGAAGAGAAGGACGACGTATGAACTATGAAATACGAAATACAAACTATGAAGTACGAAATACAAACTATGAAGTACGAAGGATAAAGTATGAGCTATGAAGTACGAACTATAAGTTATGAGTTGGATTGACTTTTACGAGCAAGACTGATTTCATGCTTGACGAAATCGTATAATCGGACAGGCACAGGTGGTTTGCCGTTGGATTTTGGCATACGCTGGTGTTTGCTGGCTTCACGTAATGCCTGCAAGTGCTTCTCCTGCCAAAGTGCTTTTTGTTCTGGATCGCGCAAAATAGCACAAGCTTCCTCGTTGATACTACGGAAATTCTTCACTACAAAATGCTCAGCCATCTCTTTCTTCTTGGCTTTGGAATACTCAGGTTTACGGCAATAGGCAGCCCACCCTGTTCTGCCCGGGATAGGGCGAAGGTAGTGGTCCTTGTCAATCGGGCCACCAATACTCTCTAAAAATGATGCTACGTGTACAATCATAGTTGGTACGGATATTGTGGTTAAATATTGCTGCAAAGATACAAAAAAATCTGCATATATGCAAGTTATTTCGCACATATTTGCAAAATTGTAAAATTTTTCGTACCTTTGCATGCAAATTGTATTTTGACTGATTATGTCCGAAACAAAATCAACCATAACTGGCCTCGCCAAAGGAATTTTCAAGGATCGCGGAAGCAAGTTTTTGGCCTTTGCCGAACCTATTGCCAATGAAGATGAAGCCAAAGCCCGCATAGCGTGGTACAAAAAGAAATACCACGATGCGCGCCACGTGTGCTATGCCTACCGCTTGGGCGAAAACCTATGGCGCACCAAGGACGACGGCGAACCCCATGGCACAGCAGGATTACCTATTCTTCGCAGCATTGATGCCCAAAAGCTCGACAACATCCTCGTGGTGGTAGTCCGCTATTTCGGTGGCACACTACTCGGCACAGGTGGACTGATGGTCGCCTACCGCGAAGCCACCAAAGAGGCACTTAAAAACGCAGAATTACTATGAAACGAGCTATTTTTCCAGGGAGTTTTGACCCCTTTACGATAGGACATCACGATATCGTGATGCGCGGACTGGAAATATTTGATGAGATTATCATTGGCATTGGTCGCAACTACACCAAACGCGAGTTTTTTCCAATAGAAGAACGTTTGGCAGCCATACGACGCGCGTATGATAAGGATTCGCGCGTACGCGTGGAGGTGTACGACGGCTTGACCGTAGATTTTGCAGCAGAGCACAATGCACAGTTTATTCTACGCGGTGTTCGTTCTACGCAAGACTTTGAATATGAGCGCAATATCGCAGAAGTCAACAAGCAGCTTTCGGGCATCGAAACCATACTACTATACACCCGTCCAGAGTATGCGCACATATCCTCCACCCTTGTGCGCGACCTGCATTCACACCACAAAGATATCACCCCATTTTTACCTCCTAAACAATGAAAAGAATACTTCTCATTCCCCTTCTATTGCTGACAATCAACCTGTTAGCAGAAACGCAAACCACACGTATTGACAAAAACTTGACCATCTACACCGATGTCATGCGTCAGTTGGACATCAACTACGTGGACACGCTCAACTACGACGACCTTATCGAAACGAGTATCAACTACATGCTCCATAAAGTGGATCCCTACACTATGTATATCCCCAAGCGCGAGGATGATGAACTGCGCCGCATGACACAAGGCAAGTATGGAGGTGTTGGAAGTATCATAATGTACCGCGATAGCAATGTCTATGTCAATGAGTTATACGAAGGCATGCCAGCACAACAAAGCGGACTGCTGCCTGGCGACCGCTTTGTCAAAGTGGACGGAATGGAGTGCGAAGGCAAGAATACCAAAGAGGTATCGGATAAATTACGTGGCAAACCAGGCACTTCCATAGAAATTGTCCTTGAGCGGGACAGCCAACTCATTACCAAGCAAGTAACTCGCCGTGATATTCATCTGCCTGCTGTAGGATACGCCACTACGCTTCAAGACTCTATTGGATATATTCTCTTTAACGAGTTTACCTCCAATTCTGCTCAAGAACTACTTACCGCTTTGGACATGATGGTACAATCCGATGGTATTAAGCGACTTATCATAGATTTACGCGGCAACGGAGGCGGACTGATTGACGAGGCTATTGAAATTGTAGGATTCTTTGTACCAAAAGATACAGAGGTCGTTTCAACCAAAGGAAAGCTAGAACGCACCAACAACACATATACCACTCAAACATCCCCAATCTTCCCTAATATGCCACTAGTGGTATTGGTGGATGATCAATCAGCATCTGCATCCGAAATCGTGGCAGGTAGTTTGCAAGACTTGAAACGTGCTACAATAGTAGGCGAACGAACATTTGGTAAAGGATTAGTACAAAACATCCGTCCTATTGCTTATGGCGGTCATTTAAAAGTGACCACTTCCAAATACTATCTGCCATCAGGTCGTTGTATTCAAGCCATAGACTATGCTGAGCGTCAACGCGGACATCAACTACATAGAGATACTGCAGGCGGCATCTTACCAGACGTAGTGCTGACCGACTCTGCAAAATTGGACATCACCTACAACCTCTACCGCGATCACCTGTTCTTCGACTATGCCAATCGATACTACAAACAACACTCAACGATCGCACCAGCTACTGATTTTCAACTGACGGACAAGGATATAGAAGACTTCTGCCAATTCTTGGATGAGAAGAAATTTAGTTACGAAACCGAAACAGGACGCTACTTAGGCGAACTAATCAAAATGGCAAAACAAGAGGACATCGATTCCACGCTACTTGCTGATTTGGAGGCGTTCCAACCTCGACTGACAGAGGACTATCGCGCTGCTATTCACCGTAATCGCAAAGAAGTGGAAGAAATGCTGGGAGGCGAAATCGTAAAACGCTACTACTATCACCGTGGGCACTATGCCTATAGGCTACGATACGACAAACAGCTCAAACGTGCAATAGAAGAAATTAATAAGTTATAAGACAGATTACTTTCCAAATAGATACATAAAAGGCAGGAACAACTCCTGCCTTTTCTTTACTGCTTTTCGCACGCCTTATCTTCGGGTTTGGGGAGGAATTTTTCTTCTCCCTTTGATGTAAAGAACTTGGTTTCAAGCATGCCAAGACTCTGATTCTCTATTACGCGCACTCCATATTTCAGTACCCATTGCAATTTGCGGCTGAAGCATCCTTTGCTGACATATGCATACAAATAAGGATGCAAGTGCAAACGTAATCCTCTGCCATATTGTGCTACCATATTTTCTATTCTTTCCACCACTTCATCGGTGAAAAACAAGGATGTTTGTATTTTGCCTTTTCCCATACAAGTAGGACAGACTTCCGTCACATTCATCTCCACTGCGGGGCGCACGCGCTGGCGAGTAATCTGCATCAATCCAAACTTGCTGAGTGGCAGCACATTATGTTTTGCTCTATCACGACTCATCAGTTTTTGCATATAGTCATACAAAGTCTGCTGATTCGCTTTATCATCCATATCTATGAAATCCACAACTATGATTCCACCAATATCTCGTAATCGAAGCTGATGCACAATCTCATCTGCAGCTAGCATATTGAAATGAAAGGCATTTTGCTCCTGATCCTCAAACAGTTTCTTACTTCCACTATTCACATCTATTGAGAATAATGCTTCAGTACGATCCATCACAAGATAACCGCCTTTTTTGAAACCAACGGTACGTCCTAAGCCCGTTTTCATTTGGCGAGTGATATCAAACTTATCAAAAATAGGCTGATCGCCTGTATAAAGTTTGACCACTTTTGACGCATCTGGTACAATCAAATTCAAATACTGCTTGATCTCATCATATACCGTCTCATCATTCACATGAATATTCTCGAAGTCAGGGGAGAATATATCGCGAATTATTCCAATTGTTCGTCCTAGTTCTTGGCTAATCAAATGGACGGGCTCTGTGCGTTGCAGTACGCGAACACAATCTTCCCAACGGTTCACTAGTACACGCAACTCATTGTCCAATTCCGCCACTCTTTTTTCTTCTGCCACTGTGCGTACGATGACGCCAAAACCATGTGGCTTAATTGACTGCACCAACTGCTTCAATCTGCCTCGCTCAGAACTACGACTAATCTTATTGCTAACCATCACCTTATCTATGAAAGGGATAAGCACAAAATTACGTCCTGTAATGGATATCTCTGCCGTTAATCGAGGACCTTTTGAGTTAATGGGTTCTTTTGTGACTTGAACCAACAATGTATCTCCAACTTTCAAGTAATCAGATATCTGACCCTCTTTGGTACACTCAGGTTGGCGCTCTATCTTGTGAATCTCTGGTATACGACGACGATCTGAAACCAATTTGGTTACATATTTCTGAGTCGTAAGAAAACTTGAACCTAAATCAAGGTAGTGCAGAAAAGCTTCTTTCTCATGACCTACATCCACAAAAACGGCATTTAACGCAGGCATCACTTTTTTTACTCGACCATAGTATATATTGCCAACAGCAAAGGTATCTTTTCCCCGTTGCTCTCGGTTGACTTCCATCAATCGATCATCCTCCGTGAGTGCGATAGCCACTTCTTGCGGAGTAACATCCACAATCAGTTCGCTTTTCATATTCAATAAATCAAAAAAATGCTTTGCGGCCACCTATTTACGCCCAAACAGGATGCTGCCACAAAGCTGTTATTAATGCTTCCGTCTAAACATTACTTATGTTTATGACGATTCTTGCGCAAACGTTTTTTACGTTTGTGGGTAGACATTTTATGTCTTTTGTGCTTTTTACCGTTTGGCATAATTATAAATTTTTAATTGTTAATGATTATTTCAAAATCTCAGTAAATGCATCAGATGCCTTGAAAGCAGGAATCTTGTGCTCAGGTACAATAATCGACTCTTTTTTAGTAATATTGCGAGCCACCTTCTGCTTGCGCACTTTTGTTCCAAAACTACCAAAACCACGGAGAAAAACAGTATCACCAGCAGCAACAGTAGCCTTAATGTTGTCCATAGCAGACTCAACAACATTCATAATTGTTGTCTTGTCATAGCCAGTTTTAATCGCAATCGCGTTAACGAGTTCAGCTTTTGTCATAATGATAATTTTTATATAAGTTATACAATTTTCGACAACGTAGAGGGTCGTGCTCAACGCGCACTAACCAAAATCGGCTGCAAAGGTACTATAATTTTTTGATTTACAAAAGAAAAAACGAAAAAAAATCATTTTTTTTGCATATTTATTGATTTTGTTAGGGTTAAAGCGAATATCACACAAAAAAAATATTAAAAAACATGACGTAATTTGCATATATGCATTTTTTTTTGTACCTTTGCAGGTTGATTATGTATTAGCATAGTTGTGTCATATAAGCACATACACACATTATTTATTATGGTGATGTCACTCTGTATCAGCCAGATGACTTTGGGACAGGAATCATCACTAAGCGCACCACGAGCAGTGCGCGTCTTTGGTTATGTATTAGACATAGATAACCGCGGTATAGAGTTTGCAAACGTATATGTAGAAGAAAACAACACCATAGGTACAACCACTAATCAAAATGGCTACTACGAACTATTTGTGCCATTGACTGACACAGTGACACTTGTTTATTCCATAATTGGGTATGAAACTATCCGCCAGCAACTTTTCACAACACGAGAGGTGATAGGTATCAATGTTGTCTTACCAACGAACGAAGAATTGCTCAACGAAATCCTCGTCAGTGCGATACAAAGACAAACCAATACAATGGATCGAGTGGATATTGGCGCAGCACGATTGATGCCTGATGCTACTGGTGGAGGTATCGAAAGCCTATTGATCACCTTTGCTGGAGTTAGCCAAAATAACGAAATGAGTAGTCAATACAATGTCCGCGGAGGTAGCTTTGATGAGAATTCTGTGTACGTCAATGGATTAGAAGTTCACCGTCCACTATTAATACGTAGTGGTCAACAAGAGGGACTAAGTTTTGTAAATACTGATATGGTGGAACGTGTGGACTTCTCTGCCGGCGGTTTTGATGCAAAATATGGTGACAAGATGTCATCCGTTTTGGATATACGATACAAACGCCCTACCCGATTGGAATCACGTTTGAGCATGAGTTTGCTTGGTGCTAGTGGATATATAGGTTGGGGAGATAGCACACAAAGTCAAATGCATGGTATTCGCTATAAGACATCTCGTTATCTTTTGGGAACAATTAGTACAAAAGGAGAATATCACCCCAATTTTGTGGATTATCAAACTCAAATGACTTGGATAGCAGGAAAACAACGTCGATGGAATATCACCTTTTTGGGAAACTTTTCACAAAACAGTTATGAGTTTGAGCCAGATTCCGCTAAAGATGCTACAGGGACATTACAACAAGCCATTGAGAAAAAAATCTATTTTGAGGGACAAGAAAAAGATATGTTTCGTACCGCATTTGCAGCCCTTAGCATTAATCATCAAGTTCATCGTGATCTTCATTTAAATATGGACGTAAGTGGATTCTATACCAATGAGAAGGAAACATTTGATATTCAGAGCGAATATGTATTGAGTGAAAAGTCGATGAACACAAATGGTAGCAATGATAATGCAAATCCGATGGAAGAAGAAATCACCAATACCAATCTCAATAACGGTGGAGTATTAGGTACAGGGGTATTCCATGAACATGCTCGCAACACCCTGCAAGCTGGTATGCTAACTTTAGCTCATTCAGGCGAATGGAAAAAAGGTGACAACACTATGCAATGGGGATTGAGCGGACAAGTGGAAATGATCAACGATTATATCAGTGAATGGGAATGGCGCGACTCCATGGGATATAGCATGCCCAATCTTGATAAAGAGATGGCACTCTATTATGCTCTAAAAGGTACTTCACGTATGTGCAATGGACGCATACAAGCTTATGCACAAGATAGTTATCGATGGAATACTAACAATGGTGATGTACTTCTAACAGGTGGTTTACGTCTTAATTGGTGGAGTTTCACCAACGAAATACTACCATCACCACGTGTCAGTGTAACATGGATGCCAGGATGGAAACGCGATTTCACGTTCCGAGTAGCTACTGGATTATACTATCAAGCACCTTTCTATAAAGAATTACGCCAAGTAGTCAAAGATGAAGGAGAAGTAAACCGTATCTTCCTCAATGATAGTTTGAAAGCACAGCGCTCATGGCAATTCGTATTAGGCACCGATTATTATTTTCGTGCTTGGGGAAGACCATTCAAATTTACTGCAGAGGCATATGGCAAACTGATTGACCGAATGGAAAGCTATACGGTTGATAACGTACGTGTTCGATATTCCGGTGTAAATGATAGCAAAGGATACACAATAGGCATAGATCTAAAGCTGATGGGTGAATTAGTGCCAGGAGTGGATTCATGGATTAGCTTTTCTACTATGCGCAGTAGAATGCAATTCATCAATGATATCTATCACATTGGTTGGATTCCTACACCTCAGGAACAACGATACAATCTAACTGTCTATTTTCAAGATTATATTCCACAATTGCCACAATATAAACTCCACCTAAAATTTATCTGGAGCGAAGGAATGCCATATGGTTATCCTCGTAATGAAATGTTGCGTTATATGGGGCATATGAGCGACTACAGACGTATTGATATAGGTGCAAGCCGTACTTTCTCTGCAAGTACAGATAAGTGGATGAAAAAATCAAAATACGTAGATAGTTGGAGTGTACAATTGGAAGTATTTAATCTGGTAGGTTGGAATAACGTAAATAGTTATTATTGGGTAACAGATGCCAAAGGATTACAATGGCGTACACCTAACACACTAACAGGCAGAATGATTAACCTAAAATTCGATGTAATGATTAAATAATATACTATGGCAAAAATAGATACAATAGAAACCCCCATGATGAAGCAGTTTCGTGAAATCAAGAACCAATATCCTGATGCGGTATTGTTATTTCGTTGTGGTGATTTCTATGAAACCTATGCAGAAGACGCAGTACGCGCAAGCAAGATATTAAATATCACTCTCACCCATCGTAGCAATGGAGTTAGCAAAGAAGCTAAAGCCCTAGAGATGGCTGGTTTTCCATTTCATGCCTTGGATACATACCTACCAAAACTAGTACGTGCAGGGTTGCGAGTTGCGATATGCGATCAACTAGAAGACCCTAAACTAACGAAAAAACTAGTAAAACGAGGTGTTACTGAACTCGTCACGCCAGGTGTTAGTTACTCTGAAACCACTTTACAGCAACGAGAAAATACGTGGCTAGCTTGTATACATTGGGGCAAACAAACAGTAGGTGTAGCCTTCTTAGACATTTCTACAGGTGAATATCTGGCGGCAGAAGGAAAGAAAGAATACGTAGATAAACTCCTTGTAAACTTTGCTCCCAAAGAGGTACTCTATTTACGTGGCAAAAAACATGATTTTGAGGAAGCTTTTGGTAATAAGTACTTTACCTTTGAACTCGATGACTGGATGATGACACGAGAAGCGACAAACGAACGCTTAGTAAAACAATTCAATGTGCAAAGTTTAAAAGGGTTTGGGGTGGATAATTTACCACAAGGCGTGATTGCAGCAGGTGCTATCCTGCATTATTTAGATGCCACACAACATTTGCAAACAGGTCACATTCAACATCTTAGTCGTATTGAGGAAGATAAATATGTATGGATGGATCGTTTCACCATTCGCAACTTAGAATTATTGAGCGGACAGCGTGAAAATAGCACTACACTATATGATATTATAGACCGCACCATCACTCCAATGGGTGGTAGATTACTCCATCGTTGGATGGCATTCCCATTAAAAGATGTACGACCTATACGCAATAGACAAACTGTAGTAGAATTTTTATTCCGCCACCCACAAGAGCGAGAAACAATACGTGAAAATCTACAACGCATATACGATATGGAGCGTATGGTCAGTAAAATCTCTACTGGTCGTATCACCCCACGTGAGATGGTACAATTAAGTAATGCTTTAACTGCAATTGAACCTATCAAACAAATATGCGAACAGGCATTAGATAATACATATTTGCGCCTTCTCGGCGAACAACTATCACTATGCACCGAAATACGAGAACGTATCCAACGCGA
Organism: Paludibacteraceae bacterium; assembly: GCA_045579895.1. GTDB lineage: Bacteria > Bacteroidota > Bacteroidia > Bacteroidales > Paludibacteraceae > Colicola. The sequence goes on along the minus strand of JAZNMT010000078.1, from coordinate 20,828 downwards.
AATTGTACCAGATCCTCCTGCAGTACAAGGGCGTCCAAACATCTTTGCACAAAACATCAACCCAGAATTGGATGAACTACGTGATATTCAGCGTAATGGCAAAGACTATTTGCTAAGAATGCAGCAACGAGAGATAGAAACTACCGGCATATCTAGTTTGAAGATTGGCTACAATAACGTATTTGGTTACTACCTAGAAGTACGCAATACCTATCGAGATCAAGTACCAGACACCTGGATACGCAAACAAACATTGGTTAACGCAGAACGATATATTACACAAGAGCTAAAAGAATACGAAGAGAAGATACTGAATGCTGAATCACAAATCCAAGTAATCGAAAATCGATTATATGCAGAACTAATGCTGGCAATGACTGAATATGTGCCTCAAATGCAGCAAGATGCTGCTGTGATAGCACAATTAGATTGCTTATTAAGTTTTGCGACAACAGCTGTAGAGAATAAATATGTCTGCCCAGACATTAACGACAGTTTAGTACTGGACATTCGCCAAGGACGTCACCCTGTCATTGAAAAACAACTACCTATAGATGAAGAGTATGTACCTAATGACGTCCTTCTAGACAACAAAGGTCAGCAGATTATCATTCTCACGGGTCCAAACATGGCAGGTAAGTCTGCCTTACTCCGACAAACGGCATTGATTGTATTGATGGCACAAATGGGCAGTTTTGTACCAGCAGAAAGCGCTAGCATTGGGGTTGTTGATAAAATTTTCACTCGAGTGGGGGCCAGCGATAACATCTCTGCTGGCGAAAGTACCTTCATGGTTGAGATGAATGAGGCTGCAAGTATCTTGAATAACCTAAGCGAACGCAGTCTAGTACTTTTTGATGAACTAGGACGTGGTACCAGCACATACGATGGTATCAGTATTGCCTGGGCTATTGTAGAATATATCCACGAGCAAAAAGGGCATGCCAAAACACTGTTTGCCACCCACTATCACGAACTAAACGAAATGGAAAATAGTTTTCAACGCATACGCAACTACAATGTATCCGTACGGGAAACCAACGGAAAGGTGATTTTTATGCGCAAACTTATTCGTGGGGGGTCTGAGCATAGTTTCGGTATCCATGTGGCAAAACTAGCAGGTATGCCAATATCAATCGTGGAGCGCGCAAATCTAATTCTAGCAGATATGGAAGGTAGTAGCATTGCACCTGTTCAAATCACGCAACCTACTACACCTAGCCAGCCATCTGCCCCTACTAAACAAACGATAAAAATGGGTAGCGGGAAAGCATCCGTCAGCGTTCCTGAAGGTATGCAATTGAGTTTTTTCCAACTTGACGACCCTGTTCTTGAACAGATTCGAGACGAAGTAAAAACGTTGGATATTAACAACATAACACCATTAGAAGCTTTGAATAAATTGAGCGAAATCAAAAAACTAGTTGGTGGAAAATAGCCGTTTTTTAACAAAAGGTATTCGTTTTTTAAGATTTATTTGGTCAAGCAACAAAAATAGTATAACTTTGCAGTGCAAACCAAAAATTATTAACCATTAAACATAATAAAACAATGAAAAAAGTTATTTTTGCATTTGCCATCGCATTGGCAGGTATCTTGAGTTCATGTGGCGATACCAACTATTGCTACGAAATCACACAAAAGTACACTCTTCTAGGTGTAGAAACTTCTGCTACCAGTTATGTATGGGGAACTTCCAATGAATTGGATGCGGCTATCGCTGAGATCGAGGCAACATTTGAGACTATGGGATTGAGCAAGGATGCTTATTCCATTACGTACCAAAAAGCGAACAAAAGCCAAGAAGATTGCAGAAAATAATGCGTATCGCTTTTACCACAGAATTACCTGCGGAAGGCTTTGCTTCTTTAAGTGGACATACACTGTATGCTCCACTTGAAGAGGCTCATGCGCTGGTCTGCACATTTGACAAGCCCGTGACACGCCAGATGATTCTCTCGGCACCACATCTCAAACTGGTGGCGAATTTCGGTGTAGGTTTCAATAATATTGACCTTGAGGCTTGTCGCGAACGAGGGATTCGTGTGACCAACACACCTAATCCTGTGATTGAACCTACTGCCGAACTCGCTTTTGCCCTCATGCACGATGTGGCAAGGCGTACTGCAGAGTTCGACCGCAAGTTGCGCCAAGGAAAGGCAGAACCCTTTGGCGTAATGAACAACCTTAGCCATTCACTCTATGGGAAAATATTAGGTATCATCGGCATGGGACGTATCGGACAAGCGTTGGCAAGACGTGCGGTCGCAAGCGGGATGACCATTATCTATCACAATCGCAAACCATTAACCGACGAGATACTAAGGCATTTGGGTTACCAAGCCAAATATGTAACGAAAGAAGAGTTACTAGAAACTGCTGATTTTGTGAGCCTTAACCTACCATACACGCCAGAGGTACGGCATATCATTGATGGCAAAGCCCTACGCATGATGAAAAACTCTGCCTACCTTATTAATACTGCACGCGGCGCGCATGTAGACGAACGCGCATTGCTACAAGCTCTCAAAGAGGGCGAAATAGCAGGAGCAGCTATGGATGTATACGAGCACGAACCCGAAATCACACCTGAATTGTTGGAGTTAGACAATGTCGTGCTCTCCCCTCATACAGGTACGGGTACCTGGGAAGGTCGCATCGCCATGTGCGAGAATGTCTGTGAAAATATCCTAGCATGGGAAAGGGGAGATATTGCAGATATGAACATCGTATTATAAGAATTTTCTTTTCGGAGTCTTTCCGGAAGTTAGATGTATATTAGTGATTAGTTAGTGATTAATTAGTGATTAGTTAGTGATTCGTATCCCTTTGTAGTCCTAGTGGTATCACTGCTAAATCATCGAAGTGCTAAATCATTGGACTCCTAAAATACAACGCACTCCTATTCACAAGAGGAATGCAACAGGATGATACCAATGGAACTGATTATAATAGCAGATGTATGTAAGTTTTTTTCAAGAAAAATGCGGATACATTTGGCTATGTAAGAAAAATATAGTAACTTTGCAGGGCATTATTTAATAATGCATTTTGAAAACATCACGGCGAAAGCCTCAATAACAAACAATACTATGACACTTACCGAAAGATTCCTAAAGTATGTGAGTTTCTGCACTACATCGGATGAAGAAACTAACATCACACCCTCTACTCCAGGGCAAATGGAGTTTGCCAAGTACCTCGCTGCTGAACTTCAAGAGATTGGCATGCAAGAGGTAACACTCGATGACAACGGCTACGTAATGGCTACCCTACCCGCAAACGCAGAAGGCAAACCCACTATCGGCTTCATCGCCCATATGGACACCGCCCCTGATGCCAGCGGCAAGGACGTGAAAGCACGCATCGTGGAGAACTACGACGGCAATGATATCGTGCTCAATGCAGAGAAAAACATCATCTTAGAAGTAGCCAAATATCCTGAAATACTTGACTACAAGGGGCAAGACATCATTGTTACAGATGGTACGACCCTACTCGGAGCAGATGACAAAGCTGGACTAGCAGAGATTGTAACCGCTTGCGAGTACCTTATTCAACACCCTGAAATTCAACACGGCAAGATTCGCGTGGGCTTCACACCAGACGAGGAGATTGGTCAAGGTGCCGACCACTTTGATGTAGAGAAGTTCGGTTGCGACTTTGCCTACACCATGGACGGCGGCGCTGTGGGCGAGCTAGAATACGAGAACTTTAATGCTGCTGGCTGCAAAATCAAAGTGCATGGCGTGAATGTACACCCAGGCTATGGATACCACAAGATGATCAACTCTATGCGCATCGCTAATCACTTTGCTACTATGCTCCCTCGCTGGGAGACACCTGAGCACACACAAGGCTACGAAGGTTTCTATCACCTCATCGCCATGAACGGTAGCGTAGAGGAGACTACCTTGCAATATATCATCCGTGACCATGACCGAGCACGCTTCGAGAGCCGCAAACGCGAGATTGAGCACTTGGCACGTAAAATCAATCAAGAGTATGGCGAAGGCACTGTAGAGGTAGAACTCCGCGACCAATACTACAACATGCGAGAGAAAGTGGAACCTGTGATGCATATCGTGACACTCGTGGAGGAGGCGATGAAAGAGGTAGGCGTTACCCCGAAAGTGCAACCTATCCGTGGCGGAACAGACGGAGCACGCCTATCGTTTGAGGGACTACCCTGCCCTAACATCTTCGCAGGCGGTGTGAACTTCCATAGCAGATTTGAGTACTTGCCTATTCCATCCATGGAGAAGGCGATGCAAGTAATTTTGAAGATTGTTGAGAAAGCATAACGATTTGCAAGATAGTTGAAAGTTTAAAGGCGAGAATATATGAAAACTACTCCATTTACAGACATCCATATCGCTCTGGGAGCGAAGATGGCAGATTTTGCGGGCTTTAATATGCCTATTCAATACCCTACAGGTATCAATCAAGAACACATGATCGTCCGCGAAGGCGTAGGCGTGTTCGATGTGAGCCACATGGGCGAGTTTTGGGTAAAAGGCGAGAAAGCATTGGACTTCCTGCAATATATCACCACCAACGATGTGAGCAAACTCGAAGCAGGCAAAGCACAATACACCTGTTTCCCTAACGGCAAAGGTGGTATTGTTGATGACCTGATTATTTACAAGTACTCCACAACCAAATACCTGCTCGTTGTGAATGCTGGCAATATCGACAAGGACTGGGCATGGGTAAACGAACACAATACGTTCGGTGTGCAACTTGAGAACGCCAGTGACCGCTATGGTCAATTAGCAGTACAAGGTCCGAAGGCCACAGAGATGTTGCAACTGCTTACGGATGCCGATTTGAGCGCGATTCCATATTATGCTTTCCGCGAGTGGTCATTCGCAGGTGTACAAGGCGTAATCCTCAGTAATACAGGCTATACTGGTGCTGGCGGATTTGAGTTGTATTTCCCAAAAGAGTACAGCAAACAAATCTGGGATGCTCTTTTTGAAGTAGGCAAAGACTTCGGTTTGGCACCTATCGGATTGGGCGCACGCGATAGTTTGCGACTAGAGAAATGGTACTGCCTCTATGGTCATGATATTGATGATACCACTTCCCCATTGGAAGCAGGATTGGGTTGGATTACGAAATTCGATGCAAAGGACTTTATCGACAAAGAGTACTTGCTGAAGCAGAAAGCTGAGGGCGTGAAGCGTAAATTGGTGCACTTCGAGTGCCAAGAGCGTGCTATTCCACGTTGTGGCTATGAGCTGTGCGATGCAGAGGGCAATACGATTGGTAATGTCACCAGCGGTATCATGCTCCCTACTACTAAGGTAGGTATAGGTATGGGCTATGTGCAAACAGCATTTGCCAAGAAAGAGACCATTATCTATGTGAAGATTCGTGAGAAATTAATTCCAGCCAAAATTGTATAACACATTGTATATCACTAAATAAAAAAGCGAGGTTTAAGACCTCGCTTTTTTATTAAATATTTATTCTTCATCACTATCATCTATATAGTAATGTGGTTCGTCAGCTTTCTTCTTAGTGAATTTATAGCGATAATAATCCACATATTTTCCGTACTTACCGTATTTGCCATAACCATATCGTTTGTTCTTGCCATACCCACCATAACCATAGCCATAGCCGCCATAGCCATACCCTCCATAGCCATAACCATAACCATAGCCATAACCAGAACCATATCCACTAGATTTGCCAACTTGTATATCAGACAAAACCAAATGAATCTTATCCTTATGGTTGAGGGATAGCGCTTGCAAAGTTTGCTGCGCAAAATGCTTGTTCGTTTCCATACAACGGATAACAAACAAGGTGAGATCTGTTTTCTCAATCAAAGATAGCGCATCAGGTACCATTCCAACAGGCGAAGAGTCTACGATGATAAAATCGTATCTCTCTCGCAATATTTGCATCACTTCAGCCAATTTATCGCTTCGCACCAACTCACCTGGATTAGGCGGAATAGTACCCGCAGGAATAATGTCAAATCCTAATTCCTCATGTGTAAGAATAATATCCTCTAACTCACAATCACCTATAAGATAATTAGTTATTCCTTGCTTTGCCTCCATTCCTAACTTTTCGTGCACATTGGGCTTACGAATATCCATATCCAATAATATGGTAGGTCGTCCCGTCATAGCATATTGCGCAGCTAAGTTGGTACTGATAAATGTCTTACCATCACCAGATTGTGTTGAAGTAATTGTAATGGCTATGTTCTTCTTTCGTTGTACAATAAATTCAATTCTCAAACGAATACTTCTCATCATTTCCGCATATCCAGAACGCGGATGTTTCTTAGCGTGCAATGGATTCTGCGATTTTACACGTCTTAAGGTACCAATGACTTTGAAGTCACCCAATTTCTCAGCCTCTTTAGGATTGCGTACCTTATTGTTCAACAACTCAGAAAGAATCAAAATCAATAATGGGATAACTAAACCTATTGCCATATATGCTACCATATTCTTGCGTTTCTCCTTGCTATTCATAGATCGTGTAGTTCGTGCACGGTCCATAATTTCGCTATCAGGCGTATTACGTGCTTTTTGAATCTCAGCCTCTGCACGTTTTTGCAAGAAGAATGTATAGTAGTTGTCATCAATACGATAATTACGTTCAATAGCTACCATCTGCAACTCTTTCTCTGGCAGTAATTGAATATCCTTCTCTACCTCCTTGAGACGATTCGTTAGGTCTTGCTTTTCAATATTCAACGACATTTTCATGGATTCTACTAATTCCGCAATAGCGATCTTCACATTATTAATATCGTTAGTATATTTGGCATAATAAACATTTCGCTCACTCAGTTCACTTCTCTGAATATGCAAATCATTGAGTTGCTGCACAAGTGACATCAGCATAGGTTCATTTACACCCAAAGAGACAGGAGCCACAACCGTTCCTTGCTCTATCTTTTGCTCTAAATAATTCGTAAGGTAATTAAGATATGTTTCTTTGAGTCGTAAAGCCATCTTTTGCTGATCATATTGATTCACTTTAGCCATTAATCCTCCCGCATAGGATGATACATCCACAAATTTATTCTCCTGACGGAAATCAGTCATAGCACTTTCGCTTTGGCTTAGGCTCACTTGCAGCACACTCAATTGCTGATTAATAAACTCTATCGTTTTATCAGCCACCATATTTTTGCGTTCTACACTATGCAAGAGATAGATATCCGACAATTTGTTGATGAAGTCGCGATCGCGTTCAGGTGTTACTCCCACTAGTTGAATACCTAATATAGTACTTCTATCCGTCACGAAATTCAATTGTAAACGGCTTGAGAATTCATTAGTCAATCCATCTCTATCGCGAAAACGGAAATAAATATGCTGTCCTGGACGCATCATAATATCCGTAGGCATAATAGTAGCCTCAAAAAATTGTGTTTTGAATGGCACACCATATTGAACCGTATGATTAAATTTCAAATCCTCTGCATCAGGTATGGTTATGGTCAACGAGCCATTATCTTGTACCTCACATTTGTACAGATAATTATACGCCATCGGATCTAGCCTAGTGTATTCTACTGTAATAGGTGTGTTGCGATAAATATTTCGCGTTTTGAATCGCCCTCTAGTAATATACTCCACATTTAAAAATGGCAATGAATCTACCGTGCGAGAGATCAAATCATAACTACCTAAAATAATTAATTGATTATTTACATTTCGATATCCCGCTTCCATACCAAAGCCTTGCATCAAAGCAGATGAACCATAGCCACCGCCCGATGACTCTTGAATAATCATTGTCCCCGTAGTTAAATACGTTTCTATGACTTTGCGATTTTTCAAATACGCTAATGAAAATGCAATAATTGCTGCAATAGCAAAAAGATACCAGTGGTGGAGGATTCTAAATACCCACTCTAATATATCAATACCAGAACCATCCTCTTCTATTAAAGGCGTTTGTTGAATAGATTGAGATTGCTGTACTGCCTGACGTTGCAGATTTTGTTCGTCTTGTGTCATATTGAATATAAGTGATTACGTTATTAATATATTACCCCAGGAATATAGTTCAGCACCGTTATAAGCAATGAAACCGAACTTGTAATTAATCCCAAGAATCCGCTATAACTTGGTTGTTTATAGAAACTCCCTTTATCACGGCTGACATAAATCAAGTCGTTTGGATAAACATAGTAATATTTAGAATTGATAATAGAATTAGTACGGATATCAAATTCTAATACCTCTGGTTCATCGTTACCATGAGGACGAATAATACGCACATGGCGTCTATCACCAGAATTCATCAAATCGCCTGTCATTGCCAATGCTTGAAAAATTGTAAGTCGCTCTTTAGTAATAGAATAAGTTCCCGAATTAGCATCACCTAATACAGTAAATTGTTTATTTGCCATAGCCAATTTTACATCCGCATCAGGAATAATTTCGCGCATAGCTTTGCGCAAAGTATCCTGGGCTTCTAATTCTGTTAATCCCTCTAATTTTACAGGTGGTAAAAAAGGAATATCTACAGTACCATCCGAATAAATACGATACGAATTTGCATATTGCCCTACTCCAGCATTATTAGCAGACAATGTTTTGGCAATTGTCTCATCCATCGTAATAACACGATATATAACTTCATCATTGACTTGCAAACGATATGGTATATAGGCAACTGAATCGTATTGTGGCAAATCTTGACGTTCTTGCAATAAACCTACTTGACGGTACCCATAACAACTAGTTAGCGTACTCAATAGGAAAAATATGTATGTATGTAAAAGTATCTTTTTCATATAGCAATTTCCCTATTTATGATTATCTATTGCGTTTAAAGTTCGTACTACTAATCCATATACAAATCCACCAAACGCAAGAGTAGTAGCAACAACACTAATAGAGGTTGTTACAGAATTAATACCAAAACTTTGTCCTTTAATTCGTTGAATGTATATCACATCATTAGGTTCGATGTAGTAATATTCAGAATTAATAATATCTTCAGACCGCACATCAAATTCCTTCACCTGTGTTAGTCCCTCTTTTTCCCGCACAATGCGTACTTTACTTCTATCTCCAAAGTCTCCAATATCTCCAGCCATGGCCAATGCTTCGAAAATAGTAACCTTCTCTTTTTGAATATTAAAGGTTCCGCTACCTCTATCACTAATCACACTAAATGAACGACGAACAATGCTGACCTCCACTGACATCATTTTGTAGTCACCATACCCCTTCACAAAACTACCTAACTCATTTTCTAGAATAAGTTTTACATCTCTTGTTGTTTTTCCACGTACAAAAATACGTCCAACCATAGGAAAATCAATACATCCATCATCTTGTACTAGATATGTATATAAATCATTCCCTCCTCCTTGCCGCATTTGTGAAGCTGAAATCCCTCCTCCTGATGCATTAAACATCTTATCTATCCTCTCATCCACCGAATAGACATATATGTATAATCTATCTCCAATTCGCAATTCGTAGTCCACATACGACAAGGTATCAGTATATTGTGGAATACCATGTTTGCCTGGCTGTTGCATAAGATTCACGCGTCTGCTTGTAACACATGAAGCCATCAATAAAGGAAGAAAGAATATTAAAAATCCTTTGAATTTCATAGTTTTTAATTCCTCGTTCATTATTAGTGCTTACCTTTTTTCATCCCAACCAAATGGATGTGCAGCTAAAGGTAATTTAGCCAAAGGATGATAATCACCCACAAGACCTATTGGACTAGCGTGGCGTATTGCGCTGACAATCTCGATACTAGGTCTTGCCTCCGAAATACGGAAACCATTACCCGCAAGAATTTGGCGATAACTCTCAGTATGTAATTCAGTAAAACCTTGACTGAACTCAAATTCTTCACCATCAATAGATAACGTACGATACGTTTTCTTTTCTCCTTCAACCGCATTTGCCGGCAAACAAACAGCATTGATACTTAAGAAGTATCGTACACGAGCACGTTTCAACTGTAGAAATCCTGCAACACGATCAAAAGACATCACATGTACAATATTTTGTTCTATAGGCCCAAAAAGCCATTGCAACATATCATAGAAATGTACACCAATGTTCGTAGCAATACCACCAGCCTTATGTATATCCCCTTTCCAAGAACTATAATACCATTTACCTCGACTAGTAATATAAGTCAAATCTACATCATAGATTTTATCCTTTGGTCCTTCTTCTACTTTCTTTTTAAGAGCTGCAATACGATCATGCAAGCGTAATTGCAAAATAGTATATGCCTTGTTACCTGTTTCTTGCTCCAATTCAATGAGATTATCAATATTATATGGATTTAATACCAAAGGTTTCTCACAAATCACATCACAACCTAGACGTAAACCATATCGAATAAATGCATCATGCGTATAATTGGGTGTGCATATACTTATCCAATGTAATGGATTATCCTTACGCATTTGTTTGGAACAAAATCTATCAAATTGCTCATGCTCCGTGAAGAAAGAGCAGTCAGGGAAACTAGAATCTAGTCTCCCTACTGAATCAAATTTGTCATACGCGACCATCAAGTTATTACCCGTATCAGCAATTGCCTTGATATGACGTGGTGCAATATATCCTGCTGCACCGATTAAAGCAAAATTAAGTGATGATTGCATGTCTTATTTATTAGTTATTCCATCACGCTCCAAGAGCGCATCGATAGAAGGCTCGCCACCACGGAAAGCACGGTACAAGTCCATTGGTTTGGCACTACCACCCTTCTCCAAGATATTCTTGCGGAAGAGATCAGCCGACTTCTTATCAAAGATACTACCATTCTTCTCCTTTGCAGCCTTAAACACAGAATAAGCATCTGCATCCAACAACTCTGACCACTTATAGCTGTAATAACCAGCGGCATAGCCACCAGAGAAGATATGAGTGAACGCAAACTCCATCTGTGTACCAGCCACGAGTGGCAATACCTGTACACATGCCATTGCGTTATCACCGAAGCGAATAACTGCCTCCGAAGCAGTCAGGTTAGAAGGCACTTCGAATGGAGAAGTCAATGTGTGCCATGCCATATCCAGATAGCCAAAACTGAGTTGGCGTACACAAGCATAAGCAGCATGGTAGGTAGCAGCACGCTGAATCTTATCTACGAGGTCTTGTGGGATGACTTCGCCTGTCTCATAGTGCTTGGCAAAGGTATCAAGGAACTCTTTTTCGCCGAGGAAGTTCTCGTTGAATTGGCTTGGTAACTCTACGAAGTCGCGTGGTACGTTCGTTCCATTTTGTGCAGCGTATTGGCATTGAGTGAGCATACCATGCAAGCCGTGACCAAACTCGTGAAGGAAGGTCTCTACCTCATCGTAAGAGAAAAGTGCGGGCTTGGTATCTGTTGCGCGGGTGAAGTTCATGACATTGACTACATGAGGACGGATATTCTTCTTGCCAAGCATATATTGCTCTTGGAAGTTGTTCATCCAAGCGCCACCACGTTTGCCCTCACGTGGGTGGAAGTCAGCATAATACACCGCTAAGAATTTGCCCTTGGGGTCAAAGACCTCGTATGCAGTTACTTCTGGGTGATATACTTGAATATTCTTGTTCTCTTTAAAGGTCACGCCATACAAGCGTTTAGCCAAACCAAAGACACCTTCGATGACTTTTTCCTTTTGGAAATATGGGCGGATGAGGTCATCAGAGATAGCGTATTTCTCCTCTTTGAGTTGCTTGGAGTAGAAGCTCCAGTCCCATGGTTGGATGGTAGCATAGAATCCCTTTGATGTTGCAAACTCTTGCAATTCAGCCACTTCTTGTTTAGCCACAGGCATATAGCTGTCGCGGAGTTGGTCGAGGAAGTTCATCACGTTCTCTTTGCTCTCGGCGCAAGTCTTGGTGAGGGACTTGTCTGCATGGCAATCCTTCTCAAAGAGTTGTGCCAACGCAAGGCGGGTATTCACAATGTCAATAATCACTTGTGTGTTATCAAACTCGCCACCAATGCAACGGCTATTGTATGCAGTGTAGAGTTCGCGACGAATATCGCGGTTTTGGCAATCCTCCATCACTGGGATATAGGTAGTAGGCTTAAGGTCAAGCAACCAGCCCTGCAAACCTTTCTTCTCTGCATTGGCTTTCAACATGGCTTTGGTATCATCCTTCAAGCCAGCAAGATCCGCCTCATTGGTGATGAGCATAGTCCAAGCGTTGGTAGCTTTCAGCACATTCTGACCATATACGAGGGTGAGTTGAGAGAGCTTTGCGCTGAGCTCTTTATATACTTGTTTTTGCTCGTCATTGAGGTTTGCGCCGTTGTTGGCAAATGACTCGTAGATGTCCTCCAGCAGTTTTTGTTGTGCAGGATTGAGTTTCAATTTGTCTTTTTGGTCATACACCGCTTTGATGCGTTGGAAGAGCCCCTCATTGAGACGGATAGAAGCCGAGTACTCCGACATCTTTGGCGAAAGTTCCATTGCAATCGCTTGGAGTTCGTCGTTGGTCTCAGCAGAAGTAAGGTTGTAGAAGCAACCAGCTACTACAGATAGCAACTCGCCCGACTTCTCATATGCTTCGATGGTGTTCTTAAAGGTAGGAGCAGCATGGTTGTTAACGATAGCATCGATCTCCGCCAAACCCAGTTTAATTCCTTCTTCAAAAGCAGGCATATAATGCTCAGGTTTAATTTCATTGAACGGATAAGTTCCGTGTGGGGTTTTCCACTCTTTGTAGTGGAAGAATGGGTTGGCACTTGCCAACAAAGATACTGCCATTGCAGCCATAGTCAAAATTGATTTTTTCATATTGTTACTTTTATTTTTATTCTCAAAATAGTCTAGAAGATAACACCGCAACGATATTCATGGAGTACTACATCACTCACAAGATCTATGTTTGCTTCTCCCTCATTATTGATATCAACTCTATATATTGAACGAACTAATCCTGTCCAATCATTAAAGTAGCACAATTCTATATAATACCTATTGTTGTTTGCATAAACACGCGGACGAACGTCATACTGCTCTACCTGCAATTCAGGTTTTCCATATCTTATATTCGCTATATAACCAGTAAGGTCATCGGCGGTATAGATATAGGTTTTCAGATTATAATTAGCATGCCAATATTTGGGTAAATAGTTATATAATATCTGCAACATACATGCTTTCCATGCGCCAGAGATGGATTTCTCAAAGAATATATGGTCAAACAAATAAATGCTTACAGAATCGTCCGACAGTTTGATATACTCTACCGATATGTCGTCTGATACCTTGTACAGATGTTCCATTATTAGTAACTCAGCATTTTCTCTTTTACGAATATCTGTGACGGTGTCATTAGCTTGTAAACATCCCCATATAGATGAATAATCCTTGTTTTTCACAACTGTTTGGAGGTTGTGAGCTATAGTGATCAATTCGTTGTTAGATTCCAGTACAATCTCTTGCATATCGTTTCGTTCTGCAAGATATGTTTTCTGTATGTTTTTTGCAATTTTCTTTTGTTTTGCTTCATTTGGTTTATTTCTTTCATTCTCGTACATTTGCGTAAGAATACTTGTTCTCACGCTATCATAACCATGTTCCAAATAAGTTTGATATGCACTCTGAGCAGCCATCATTGATGCCACTCCACAAGAAATAATTAATAATAGATATCGCTTCACAATATTGTATTTATATATTGTTTATTTTTTGAGTCAATTTCATGTGTACGGTATCCAGAGTCCAGCGTCCCGAATCTATTGCTAAAACTGTATTTCTCCGAAGGATTCGGGTAGGTGGAAAGCGGGTGCAGGTGCTTCGATTGGGTTCCATGATGCGTAGTGCTTCATAGGCGTAAGATCTCCACACTTATATAGGTTCGCGCGACGCGCGTGCTCACGCGAGAGATCTAGCTCAATCAATGACAGCGGAATGGCTATCAATAGTGACCAATGCGCTGCGCAAAGTTGTACAGGGAAACGCTTTATAGATTGCAATTGTTCTGCGTTCAGGCGCACCACATCCTCTTTGCGGGATTTGCGATGAGAAGCGTTGCAGACACCCGCCGCGTTGAATTCGAAGTTCCAATAGCGGGTATTATCGGCATTAGCGATAAAGATTTCTACACATGCATCTTCGTTCACATGCTCTAAATCCTCATTCTTAGTTGCCAATGGCACTTCGCCTTTCACTTCAAAGCGCACAAATAGCAGTTCATCTGTATGCGCCAACGTGAACTTAGTCTCTGGTGCATTAGGATATTGCTCTTGCCAGTTGAGCGAATCAATCACGCCAGCAGCAGGCATCTGCGCCATCAATTGGTCAATAGCGGCAAGCGACTTTCCTTGCCAATCCATTTGATATGTAGAACAGGTTGATTTCATTTTCCTCCTCGCAACAAGTTGATAGCCCCTGATAACTGATATACACCTATAAGAGTTTCATCTTGTTTCTTTAATTTCTTATTATAAACAGGTTTCAACACATATTTTGCATTTTCATCAGCATCTGTTCCCAAAGCACGAATCACATAGAAATATGCTCCTTCTGCCGCAGGTTTGCCACCAATATTTCCATCCCACCCCTTCGCAGGGTCTGTCCATTCATACACCAAATGTCCCCAACGATTGTAAACCCAACAATGAAACTCCTTAATAGAACGATAGGCCACACGAAACTCATCGTTAGCTCCATCCCCATTCGGAGTAAATACATTAGGAACCAACAACATAGATTCACTAATCGAAATAGTAAATTCTACAGAATCTAATTGACAATCCCTATTGCTGATATTTACAACCGCCCGGTAATTACCTTTGTCCATAAACGTATAACGATGCTCTGCATCACTTCGGGTAAGCATCAACTCGCTACCTTTATAAAGTTTCCAAAGATAATAGTCAGCATTTAATCCATTAGCTTTGAACATTACCTCTAATGGTGCAGACATATTCAAGACATCATCTGGCGTATATGGCCGATTAACCTCATTAGTTGTTTCGCCCTTCTGTCCTCGCGTAGTAGTGATAGTCATCGGATGTGCTTTTAGCGCAACAGGTTGATAAACTGGCGAGTGTTGCGCCTCTACATTCATATTTAATAGCAGAGAGAGTACATCAGTAATAGCGAAATCAGTAGGGACAGGTGGAGCACCTACCGTCATAGCATTGCTAAGTTCCATTTCTACTACCACAACAGAATCCACCCACATATTAGCCTCATCACTCCATTTAGCATCCATATATTCTATGCGACATGCACGAGGATAGACCATTTTTTGCCCATCAACACGTGTATATGCCATTTGCGGTATCTCACCAATGAGGTTCAATGTGGTATTTTCACATGTTAATTCGGCATCAATCTGTAGCAGAGAAGGACGCAGTTTTTCATAACTAAATACCCAGAAGATATCACGCAGTTTACCCATCTTCAACATATATCCTTCCCCATGCTCTGGATAGAAATAGTCCGTCCCTGTTTGCACAGGATTGATAGTATCAGGCAAACGATACCAATCCACTTCTCCTACAGTAGCAAGCGTTTTTATTTCAGGCATACCTTCGAAAAGTAAAATTGTATCCCTCTGATAGGTCAGTTGCGCAGCATTTCCCACACACTGCACATGCAATGCGTGTGAGTAAAGAGAAACAATTGCTAGTATTAATAGTAAGAAAGGCTTTCTCATTTATTGACTTGGAATCTCGTATTACCATTTTCGATGAAATCCACAATCTGCTTAGCAGCCGCAATACCAGCATTGATATTAGCCTCTGCCGTTTGCGCCCCCATCTTTTTAGGCGTAGAGAAATATCTTCCAGCAAATAATTCATTCATCTTTTGGTCAGCCGCAGGCATAACATCCGTTACATACCGAAAATCCTGCCGCTCTTGCATAAATTGGATTAGTTCATCTTCGTTTATCACCTCTTTACGCGCAGTATTCACCAATAAAGCCCCCTTTGGCATGTTCGTGAGTAATTCATGGTTGATACTCCCCTTAGTCTCAGGCGTAGCAGGAATGTGCAAACTAACCACATCACATGTAGCGTACAACTCCTGCGCCGAATGTAGCGGTGTAACCCCTTCATTAAGCATAACTTCATCTGGGCAATACGCATCATACGCATAAATGCTCATGCCAAATCCTTTAGCGATACGCGCCACATTGCGCCCCACATTGCCATAAGCATGAATACCTAATTTCTTACCCTTCAGCTCTGTACCACTCGTACCATTGTACATGTTACGCACAGCCATAACCATAAGCCCAAGAGCTAATTCGGCAACTGCATTGGAGTTCTGACCAGGGGTATTCATTGCTACAACATTGTGGGAAGTAGCAGCAGCAAGATCAATATTGTCATATCCCGCACCAGCACGTACCACAATCTTGAGGTTCTTAGCAGCATCAAGCACCTCAGCATCTACATTATCCGAACGAATAATAAGCGCATCGACATCGGCCACTGCGTCCAACAATTGTTGCTTTACAGTGTATTTCTCAAGCAACACTAGTTCATAACCAGCTTGCTCCACTACCTCACGAATACCATCTACTGCCACCTTGGCAAAGGGTTTCTCAGTTGCAATAAGTACTTTCATACGATTTATTAATGATATAATAATGATAATTTTGATTGTTACTAAATGTTTTATAACATTTACGGGGCAAAGGTACAAAATTTTTTCGACATACGCAAATAAAATCTTGGATTTTAATAAAATAGTCTATCAAAGTCCTTAATAAAAGCAAGTAATCATACAATAGAAAGATAATAACGTCACAATGAGATTCCAATGAGGTTCCAATGAGATTCCGATGAGATTCCGATGAGATTCCGATGAGGTTCCGATGAGATTCCGATAAAAATAGGTGGCATACTAACGGCACACTAGCTGCCGCACAGTGGATAGTTACGAATCCAAAAGTTCTTGATCGGAAGGCGCAAAGTTGGAGATATGAATAATATCTTGATCTAAAAAAGTACGCAAATGCTTAACGACTGTACGAGCAGTAATTTTACGTTGCTTAGCAATCTGCGGTATTGTTAAACCAGCATAGAAAAGCTCCAAGGTTTTGAACGCAGTAGAGTCACTGCGTACCTTTCGATAAGCAGAATGAATAGTTAGTTTAGGGTCAATAAGTTTGAAGTTTTGCCGCAGACGGAAAAATGCGCTAACGATAGCATTAGGAGCTACTATTTTCGTGGTCGATATTGTTATATGCTTCATCAAATACACGTCACGGGACAATTCAGCATATAAGTCCGTGATATTCTGCTGTATATATGATGCATCTGCTCGATCATTAGTACGAATAGGACAAGCCACAATCGTATCTAACAATAGTTGTAATTTAGGAGCGAAATAGCTAGATGCAGCCTCTAAACGATTGTATAATCTAGCATCTAATGTATTGTTGTAAATAATCTGGCGAAGTTGCTGTTGGAAACGTTCTGCAATGACCTGAATCCCCTCCAAGCCACCAATACATGAGATGAAAAACTTGGAAATATCTCCCTGCACAGAGTCCATATTCTTGACCGCTCGCGCCAAACTAGCAAAACGATCTATTATCGCTCGGAAGTCAAATAGAGCACACAGTACCACTGAAAGAAAGTCCCTCTGCGCCAAAGGTAATTGTGCTTCCACAACGCTTATATCTGATTGATTATTAGTAAAAAACAACACTTCTCGCGCATTTGTAAGAGCCTTATTCGGAATAGGAGTATGCAAGACAATTCCCTCCAAGGACCTACAACGTGAAAGTGCCACATACACTTGCCCCGCAGCAAAAGCATCAGCCGCATCAATCACAACATGGTCAAAGGTTAACCCTTGTGCTTTATGAATAGTAATCGCCCATGCCAAACGTAAAGGATAATGCGTGAAAGTACCTATAACTTCACTAGCAATAGTATCAGACCCCGTATCCGACGTATAACGAATATTTTCCCAAGTCTCAGAATGCACTTCTACCACCATATCATCTTCACAAGTAACTGTGATTGTCGTTTTTGACAGTGCAGTTACAACCCCTAATTTACCATTGTAATATAGTTTCTCCTGCGATGAATCATTTTTGATAAACATCACACGCGCTCCAACCTTCAATGTCAACACTTGATCCATTGGGAACATCGACTCAGGAAATGTATTTTTGATGGTAGCATGATAGGTGTAAGATTTCGCTTTAAGCGCCTCCATCTCACGCCGATTAATGGCGTCTACCTTGCTATTGTGAGTAGAAAGAGTGATATAATTATCTGCTTGTCTAGTCGGCTCAAAATCCGGTATATATCGTTTATTAAGCACCGCAAGTGCCTGAGCAGTCAGTGAGTTATTGCGCACCTGATTGAGCAGTTCAATAAACTCACTATTTGTTTGGCGGAAGACATGATCCAATTCGATATACACCGGGTGAAGTTCGCGAAAGACTTGTGCTTGAAAGAAATATGCTCCTTCGTAGTACGGCTGCATCAATCGCCATTCTTGCTCACGTGCGACAGGCGAAAGTTGAAAAAGATCTCCAATAAACAATACTTGAGCACCACCAAAGGGATGATTCGGTCTGTGCTTCATATGGCGTAATACAGCATCAATCGTATCCAACAAATCACTCCGCACCATACTCACTTCATCAATGACCAACAACTCAAGATTTCGCAAAACACGTTGTTTCTGGGCACGCATCTGCATTTCAGAGAAAAGTTGCCTGCGTGCTTCTAGCGTTGGAAGAAAAACTTGTGGAGGCAACTGAAAGAGCGAGTGAATGGTCACTCCCTCAGCGTTGATTGCAGCCACTCCCGTAGGAGCAACGACTGCCATTTGCTTTTGACACTCTTGCTTAAGGCGACGCAGGAACGTGGTTTTCCCCGTTCCTGCTTTGCCTGTTAGAAAAATGCAGCGATTGGTATGCTGCACATATTCGTATGCTAATTCGTAGGCGTTCATCAATCCTCGCCCACGTGTAATTGGCGGATGGACTTAGCCACGTTCAAGAAGTGATCAGCAATACGCTCGGTATCGGATGCAAACTCTTGATATACTTGACCTACGCTGGCTGTATAGACACCATCCATCAAGCGTTGCAAGTGAATCTTCTCAATACGAGCAACCATCTCGTCCACCTGATCTTCGTAACGATTCACCTCAATCAACGCATCGAAATCGTTGTCCATATAGGTCTTCATCGTCGCTTGATAGAGCGAACCCATCGTCTCACGCAATTGTTCTACCTCGAAGAGCAAATCCTTAGAGAAATTCTCCTTGAAGTTCTGTAGCAATTCAGCATACTCAGTCAAGTTCACCGCATAATCCCCTACTCGCTCCAAGTCACCAATCGTACGGATAGCTGTCGCCAAATAGCGATTGTCCTCCTCACTAATAGGCAAGGTGTTCAATTGCACAATATATGGAATGAGGTTTCGGTTTAGATAGTTGAGTTGTTTCTCATTCTCATTAAACTCGTCCATCTTATCAAAGTTCACAGTAGAGATGATATCCATCGCTAAGTTGAAGTTATGGATAGCAATAGCTGCCATATTCTCAATCTCCAATTTTACTTGGTTAACAGCAATGGCAGGAGTACGGAGCATTTGCTCGTCCACAAAGTGGAAGTGAGGTTGTCCCTCATGCAATGCCTCGTCCACGCGATTCTTCTCGGGCAAAATCTTAACAACCAGATTAACTAGATAATCCGTCAATGGCAAGATGATACATACCGTGATACAGTTGAAGATGGTGTGGAACATCGCCAATTGCAATTGTGGAGCGCCTGGGAACATCGTCTCAAAGATAACACCATAGTTGAGTGCGCCCGAAGTAACGAGGTGCATGATCCATGCAGCGATTAGGAAGATGCAGACACCAAAACAGTTGAACAGCAAGTGGATAAGGGCTGTACGCTTTGCGTTAAGACCCGATGTCAAACCAGCGATAATAGCCACCACGCACGAACCGATATTTGAACCCATGGTGAGGTAAATACCTTGGTTGAGAGATATGAGTCCTGTCACCGCCATAGTGAGCGCAATAGACGTTACCACAGATGACGACTGCACAATAGCTGTCAATATCGCACCAAAGAGCACGAGCATCAATGGATGCTCAATGGAAGCAAGGAAATCCTTGATTTCTTGCAATCCAGACAACTCTTTCATGGAACCACTCATCAAACTGAGACCAACGAAGAGCATACCAAAGCCAGTGATGATTCCGCCCCACGTCTTCCATGTATCTTTCTTTGTGAAGAGTTCGATAAAAGCACCCAAACCTGCGAAAGCAGCAAAGATAACAGTGGTAGAGATACCGCCACCACCACTAAGGCCGAGAGCAACGATTTGTGCGGTAATCGTTGTACCGATGTTTGCACCATAAATGATAGTAGCCGCTTGTGCCAGAGACATGATGCCAACATTCACGAAACCGATGACCATCACGGTTGTGGCCCCTGAAGACTGGATGGCAGCTGTGGCTACTGTACCAATACCCACACCCAACATGCGAGAGTTGGACATGCGGGAAAACAGACTTTTAAGACGGGCACTGCTGGCTGTCTCCAAGTTGGAAGACATCATTTGGCATGCCACCAAGAAAATACCAATACCTGCAATGAGTTGCAAAATGGCTTGAAGGAGTATAGTTATGTCCATAAATTTTAATTACGCTGCACTTCATGTAAATGGTTCGTCACGCGAACGAAAATGATTCGCTACACTCATGAAAGTGGTTCGCTACGCGAACGAATTTCACACAAAAGACAAACAATGTAAAAAGGACTTATGCACCGTATGTGCATAAGTCCTTGAGTATTTAGAAGTTGTTGAGTTGCAATTGGAAGTATGCTTGTGGGTGTTTGCATACAGGGCAA
>JAZNMT010000077.1:0-13793 GCA_045579895.1 Paludibacteraceae bacterium | reverse complement strand
GAGAAGAACTTCGACTATGTAGATCCTAAGAACCGTGGCGTACAAATCGAGATGGAGAAGGCAGTTACGCAACACCTCAAAGACATCAACGGTTACCTCGCTCCTGGTTTCAAAGACATTGACCTCCAAGGCGGTGGCTTCGAGTATGAGGCATCTGTAATTATCCCTTGCAAGAACCGCGTTCGTACCATTGGTACAGCTATCAAGAGCGCGCTCAGCCAAGTGGTTAAGGCTCCTTACAAGTTCAATGTGATCGTTGTGGACGACAACTCTGAGGATGGCTCTGTAGATGTAATCAAGAACATCGTTGCTGAGGGTCACGACAACCTCGTTTATATCGCTCAAGACAAGACTTGGCACGCTATCGGTGGTAACTGGAACGTAGCTCTCCACCACGAGAAATGCGGTCGCTT
This sequence comes from Paludibacteraceae bacterium, assembly GCA_045579895.1. Lineage (GTDB taxonomy): Bacteria > Bacteroidota > Bacteroidia > Bacteroidales > Paludibacteraceae > Colicola. Next base: position 13,380 of record JAZNMT010000077.1, on the reverse strand, counting down.
CGCTATCCAATTGGACTCTGACGATACTTACTTCGACGAGAACACCGTACAAAAGTTCATTGACGCTTTCCACGAGCAAAACTGCGCAATGGTAGTAGGTACATACCAACTCACCGACTTCGACGGCAACATGATTCCTCCTGGAGTAATCGACCACAAAGAGTGGACACCAGACAACGGCCGCAACAATGCTCTCCGTATCCACGGTCTTGGTGCCCCACGTGGTTTCTATACCCCAATGCTCCGCACTATCAACTTCCCAACCACCAAGTATGGTGAGGATTATGCAGTTGGTTTGCGCGTAAGCCGCGAGTATCAAATCGGTCGTATCTATGACGTAGTGTATAACTGCCGTCGTTGGGATGACAACTCTGATGCTAACTGCGATATCGTGACCATGAACAACAACCACTTGTACAAAGATCGTATCCGTACATGGGAGTTGAAGGCACGTATCCAAATGAACGAAGGTAAGTAATCATTAGGTTAAAGATTAAAGGTTAGAGGTTAAAGGCGAGGGCGGCAGAGCCGCATACTCCGTGCCTATAAACTTTAAACTATAAACTTTAAACTATTTTGACACTTTATCAACAAATATCTGACATGTTCTCCCGCGAGCTGAGTGCTCACGGGAGAGCATTTCTTAATTATGAAGCACTTGCAGGGGTCGAGGTCAAGGATATGACGATTGACGGCTTCCCTGCTAAATTGTTTTTCAACCCTGCTCGCGTCCGCAGCGTCATGGCTGACGTCAGCCCCGAAGCTCTGCAACAGCGCGCATGCTTCCTCTGCCCCGATGGCGTGGAGGAAAACCAACTTACCCATAATTGGGAATCCCCTACAGGGCACACCTATTATATTCGTGTGAACCCCTTCCCTATTTTCTCCCCGCACTTCACCATTTCTTCCTCCGTACACGAACGCCAAGAACTGCTGCCTCACCTCGAAGCCATGTTGCATTTGGCGAAGGAGTTGCCCGAGATGACTATTTTCTACAATGGTCCTATGTGCGGTGCCAGTGCCCCCGACCATATGCATTTCCAAGCTGTGCCTCGCCACAGTCTCCCTATAGAAGACCATTTCTCCACCAACTATGCCAATGCTATCTTGGTGCAAGAAACGGATTTACAATCCCATTTGGCAGCTGTCAAGCGCGTGCTCGCTATGGGTACTATCCCCGAAGAAGCCAGCCAAACGGGCTCTCTGACTATCGGTGCTTCCCATGCCGAAGAATACGAACCACGATGGAACATTGTCACTTGGTACGAAGATATGTGGCATACAGTGATTTTCTTCCGCCGCGAATCTCGCCCCATGTGCTTCTTTGCTCCAGAGGAAGAGCGCATATTATTCTCCCCTGCTACAGTTGAGATGGCAGGTATTGGCATTGTAGCCAATCGCGATAGCTTTGACCGCCTCACTCCCGCCCGCCTCCGCGACATCATCCGCGAAGTGGCAGATAATCCCATAACAGAATAGACAAAAAACACTTTTTGTAGCATCATCTTAGACGATGGAGTGCTTGTTCCTCGCATTCTGTTATAGGAATAATACGGGAATAGTACGGGAATTGTACGGGAATTGTGCGGGAATTGTACGGGAAATACACGGAAGGCAATATATCATACCTATCACAACATAAACTAAAAAACTATCGTATGGCAAAAACACAATATGCAAATCCCGTTGAGACAATAACGGGCATGTTATCCGCACGTCGGGCCAATGGTCGCGTGTATGTAAACCGCCGCAAGTACTATGGAAAGGATGCCAAAGGCAGACCTATCTATGGTCCAAATGAGACATACGTCTATACCCTACATGAAGGCCCTTGGTCAGAAGCCACCATCAATAACCGTGAGTTGTTTCGTCAGGCACAACTACTAGCGCGTGAAGAACTGAACAATCCAGAACGTTTGGCATATTGGCAACCTCAGTTTGAGCAACAATTCAAACATCCCAAACAAGGCGAAAAACATTATAGCACCATCCTCGGCTTTGTTGTTGCCCACGTCTTTGCAGAACTCAAAGCCGCCAAACAAGCGGAAGAGGCAGAAACAAGAGCAAGTAAAAGCGAAGAATAAATAGATTTTTCGCAATCTATTTGCATATATGCGAAAATTTTTGTAACTTTGCAGCACATTTGTTTCACATTTTTGACTAAACTAAATAACCCCATACACTCATGAAACACGAAATTGCAGTGGGCGTAATGACCGCCCCAACGATTGAAGCAGTCATACCAGGTCCTCATTCTACCCCAGAGCGTCCTACCTTCCTACTCAAAAATGTACGTATTGGCATCGGGTTCCACTGGGATCGCCTCGAAGACCAAGAGTTTGAAGGCACACTTGAAATACGCGATAACGCCGATGGCACACAGACAGCAATCAACCGCCTTGGCGTGGAAGACTATCTCAGTTCGGTAATTACCTCTGAGATGTCCGCTACCTCCTCGCTCGAACTGCTGAAAGCACATGCTGTCATCTCCCGCAGTTGGGTGCTCCGCCCAATCATCAGCCCATCCACCTGCACCGACAAGCCCGACCTCAGCGACCCAGATCGCCATGTCGTTTGGTACGAACGTGACGCACACGAAGGTTTTGATGTATGCGCCGACGACCACTGTCAACGCTACGAAGGTATCACCCGCCGTGATGAGCACCCCGAGGCAGCAGCCAACGTGCAAAAAGCCATTGATGCAACACGCGGACAAGTGCTGATGTACGACGGCAAAGTGTGCGATGCACGCTTCTACAAGTCATGCGGCGGCGCTACCGAACTCTTCGAGAACGCTTGGGCGAACGAACATTATCCATACCTGGAAGCAGTCCGCGATGAGATTGGCACTCCGCTACCCGACTTAACCATTGAAGAGAATGCGCAAGAGTTCATCCGCACCTCGCCATCGGCATACTGCAACACTACCGACGCACGTGTACTGAGCCAAGTACTCAACAACTACGACCAAGAGACTAAAGACTTCTACCGCTGGACGGTGCAATACACCGCAGCCGAACTGAGCGAGATCATCCGTGAACGTTCAGGCATTGACTTCGGCGAAATCCTTGACCTCGTGCCTATTAAACGTGGTCCATCTGCTCGTTTGTACGAAATGCAGATTGTCGGCAGCAAGCGCACTATGGTGATTGGCAAGGAATTGGAAATCCGCAAATGGCTAAGCCGCAGCCACTTGTATAGTAGCGCCTTCGTGGTAGATCGCAACGAGAATGGCGACTTCATCCTCACCGGTGCTGGATGGGGACATGGCGTAGGACTATGCCAAATCGGTGCTGCCGTTATGGCAGACAAAGGATATACCTACGAACAAATATTGGCACATTATTTCCCCGGAAGTAAACTAGAAGTGATTTAAATACCTACCGTAAATCCTTCCCAAAGGGAAACCGAGCAACCATAACAAAAGAAAGAATGACATTATCACCATTACTGATACTGACTATTATGATTGGCATAATCTGGTGTGTGCCAATTGTGTGTCGTAAGATTCATATGCCCAGCATTGTGGGTTTTATCTTGGCAGGCATCTTGATCGGTCCGTCTGTATTGAATATCGTAAATGAAGGACCAACAATCAAAATCATAGGTTCGCTTGGTATGCTATATATCATGTTTCAATCAGGTAGCGAGATTGATATCAACGACTTCAAACAATACAAATATCGTTCGTTGTTCTTTGGATTATGTACCTTCTGTATTCCATTCGGATTGGGTGTTGTGACAAGTCGCTACCTGCTGGATTTCGAATGGATGTCCAGCATACTGCTGGGTGCCATGTATGGTAGCCATACACTGATGACCTACCCTATCGTAAGCCGTTATGGTGTACAGAAGAACACAGCAGTGAACATTACTGTCGGTGCAACCATGTGGGCTATCATATTGTCGCTCATCGTGTTAGCGATAATAGAGCAATGGGACAATGCCACGCAGATAACCACAGATTACATCGTTCAACTATCTATTTTGGCAATATTTCTATTAAGTGTATTGTGGCTTTTCCCCCGTTTTGCTAGAATGTTTTTCAAGCGCTACCGCGAACCTATCTCGGAGTTTATGGTAGTCATGCTGATGTTGGTTGGTAGTGCCTTATTGGCAGATTGGGCAGGATTGGAAGGTATATTAGGAGCCTTTCTTTGTGGTGTGTCGCTTAACCGATTGTTGCCCAATCGCTCTTCATTAATGGGAAAAATCAATTTTATGGGTAATAGCGTATTTGTGCCACTATTCTTGATTAGTGTGGGGCTAATGATTAATATAGAGGCCTTTTGGAGTAGTTGGATGACCACAATAATTGCTAGTGTAATGATTGTAACCAAATTGATAGGAAAGAGCATTGCAGCATGGATAGCACAAGGTGTCTTTCGATTCTCTAAGCATGAAAGGCAACTAGTTTTTGGTCTTTCACATGCCACAGCAGCAGGTACGTTGGCAATCGTGACCATTGCGTATCAGATGGGAATTGTCTCATCGGAAGTGCTGAATGCAGCAGTATTGATGATTTTGATACTCTGTACCACTGCCAGTTTCATTACTGAACATGCTGCCAAGGAATTGGCATTACAAGAAAGTGCACAATTAGAAGCATACCACGATGATGACTATTGGCTCTTGACTTCTGTAGGTGATGATTTGCGTCCCGCTATGCGTGAGATTGGTGAGATGGCTTCATTGGATAATATTGAGATCAAGCAGTCTGCAGATTGGAAAGATGTATCAGATATGGTGGAGCATACGAGCAAATCTGTGATCGTGTATCACGAGTCGCAACCAATCAATACAATCAATCGTTTGGTGGTGGCAGTACCTCGCTATGCTGAGAAAGAACGCGACTTTATCACATGCTTTGGTTTGGTTCGTCGTTTGTCCGGTGAATTAGGTGCAAAAGTAATATTCTATGCCCACCCTGATACACAAGTAGCATTACAAGCCATGTGCCGCCGTCCTGGAAAATATCTGCGCGCGTCATTCCGAAACATGGAAGGTTGGGAAGAAGTGGGAATCATATCCCAAACTATAATGGATAATGACATGCTGGTATTGCTATCTTCGCGTAAATCCACTGCCAGTTATCATCCGTTATTCGAAGAGATCCCAACGATGCTAACACAACATTTTACAAAGTTTAGTTCGATGGTTGTTTACCCAGAACAGCTGACAGGTGGACCAGATGTGGATACATTGTTAATGGAGATTCCACCAACCAGCAAAACGTGGTCAATCATTACACGTGTAAAACGATTTGTGAGACGCATTTTACGTTTAGATAAAGAGGAGTAGTAAACCATGTCTTCCTATTTGCAACGATTAGCACAAGTATTTGCCCAAAATGTAGGTGATAACTTACCAGAATACACGTTTGTATTCCCCAATCGCCGTGCAGGCTTATTTTTCAGTAAATATTTAGGTAAGGCACTCCCCCACCCGATATTCTCTCCCAAGATAATAACAATTAATGAGTGTTTTAGTTCGTTGTCAGATTTACGAGTTGCCGACCAACTAACCTTGTTGGTTCGTCTATATACCATATATCTACAATTACGCCCCGATGCTGAACCTATAGAACAATTCTTGCATAGGGGTAAAATGATATTAGAAGACTTCTCTGAAATAGATAATCATTTGGTTTCCAATGTAGAAGCACTATATAAAGCAGTAAAAGATTTGCATGATATAGATCATCATTTTTTATCGCTAACAGATACTCAGCGGCAAGCTATTCAGAGATTTTGGGGTAACTTTTATGCTTCACCAGATAAGAACAACAATCAGCTACATACTCGATTTATTCGCACATGGGGACTGCTTTATCCACTATATAATGGTTTGAAAACCTGCTTATTACAAGACCAATTAGCCTATGAAGGACTACTTCATAGACAAGTAATTGAGCATTGGGATACGATTCCTTCGGAGCGATTCAAGCAGCACTATGTGTTTATCGGTTTCAACGCACTTACCGAATCAGAGCGACAATTAATGATACATCTACGCGATCGTGGTATAGCCGACTTCTATTTTGATTATGAAGATGGGTATCTGTCAGATCCTGAGAATCGTGCTTCGCTCTTTAAGGATACCAATTTAAAAACTTTTTCCTCTCAATATCAAGTGCCTGCACGCACGAACAAAGAGCATCCAGAAATTACACTCATATCCGTAGATTCAACCATAGGTGAAGCACGTGAAGTATACCATATCCTGAACGATATTTATCCTAAAGGCACACCTGCCAATACCGATTTTACACGTACAGCAGTCGTCTTACCTGATGAGCAGTTACTCATTCCGTTGCTTGATTGTTTTCCAGAAAGTGTACAAAGAATCAATGTGACAATGGGCTATCCTCTGCGAGCATCAGATTTATACATGCCAATAGCATACCCTGAGAAATTTTTCTCAAACATGCCTATAAAAGGAGAGGAAATGGTCATTATATTGCGCCAGTATCTGAATAAGCAACGCAATTCTACTAATAGTGAAGCCCATTATCTACTGTCTAAATCGTTAGATTTGGTAGAAAAGACGATAAGAACTAACCCTCAAATAGCATTCTCTGTTGATGCTGTTATGCATATCCTGCGTATGCTTACTATGCATAGTTCTATACCTTATACGGGTGAACCTATGGATGGCTTACAAGTAATGGGCGTACTAGAAACCCGTGCACTTGATTTTGACAACCTGATTATTACTGGTTTTAATGATGACCTTTATCCAGGTCGCGCTCATAATAATAGTTTTATTCCATATATCTTACGACGTGGATTTGGCTTACCCACAGCCGAAAGACAAGATGCCATTTTTGCATACAATTTTTATCGTATGTTATCATATGCTAAACGTGTATGGTTCATAACTAATGCAGTAGCTGATGAGCAAAACTCGGGCGAAGTATCACGCTATCTATATCAATTACAATGGCAATATGGTATAACAATTAAGCAAATTAACGTAGTTAATCCATTATCTATACCTCCTCAAAAAGCAGATAACATCTGCAAGGATAATACCATCATGGAGCAATTAGCCCAAGCGACATCAAAAGGATTATCTGCTTCAGCAATAAACACATATCTCTCATGTCAAAAAAAATTTTTCTACCATTATATACAAGGCATCCACGAACCCAAGCAAGATGAAGAAATTACCATCTCAGAAGCTACTATTGGTAAAGTGGTACATCGGGTCATGCAAGAACTATATGCTCCATATATTAAGAAGGTTGTAACAGCAGATGTCATTCAAGACATTTTAGATTCGTTGACTGACGATTATTGGGAGGAGTTGCCTATAAGTGCCGTACATAGTGACTATCTTGCATTATATATTACGAAAAGTTATGTACGCAATATTCTATCATACGACCAAACACAAGCACCTTTTATCTATTACAATGGAGAACAAAAAGTAGAAGGTAAAATTAATGTTCCGTTAGTAGGCATTGTACCATTCTATGGATATATTGATCGTCTTGACAAAAAAGACAACACACTGCGCGTCATCGATTATAAAACAGGCAAAGCAGAGGTGGAGTACCTTGATATGAAACATATTTTCCATCGTTCGGAGAATCAAGATAAAGCTCTTCAAACAATGCTCTACTGTTGGTTGCTAGAACAAAAATCACCAGAATTGTTGGCCAATAGTTTATATATTGCGCCACATATTTATCCTGTCCGCAGTATATTAAAACTAAATGAGAATCAAACGCTTGTTCATCAAAAAGGCTATAACAATTTCGTTTGGAACGAAGAAATTAAAAAGGAATTTTTGGATGAGTTGAATATCCTAATACAAGAAATTTATAATCCAGAATTGCCATTTTCTCCAACCGCAATCAGCAAACGTTGTACGCATTGCGCATTCCAAGTACTATGTAAAGGATAGTGTTAGTACCTATTCCATTGCCTGCAATTTGTCTTCCATTTGCAGTAATTCATCGCGCAATCTGGCTGCAGAGTCAAAATCCAAATCCTTGGCTGCAGTTAACATTGCACGGCGTTGTTGCTCAATAATTTTGCGTAAATGTTTGGCATCATATTGTTGCCAATCTGCTGTATGCCATGACTCACGTATTTTATTCTCCAATTCTTGTTTTTCTTTCTCCTCACTACGTAGTAATGCAATAAGCGGACTATCGGAAATAGCCTTATTGATAGCCTTTGGTTTTATATTGTGCTTCTCGTTGTACGCTATTTGTTTTGCTCTTCTACGATTAGTCTCATCAATTGTCATTTTCATTGATTGTGTGATACGATCAGCATACATAAGCACCTGTCCATTTACATGGCGCGCCGCGCGTCCAGCGGTTTGTGTAAGCGAACGATAATCGCGTAAAAAACCATCTTTGTCGGCATCTAGAATGGCTACTAGACTCACCTCTGGCAGATCTAATCCTTCACGCAACAAATTGACTCCGACCAATACATCATATAGGCCTCGACGCAAATCTTCCATGATTTGCACACGCTCCAACGTATCAATATCAGAGTGAATATATGCAGAACGAACACCATACCGGCGGAGGTACTCATCTAATTCTTCTGCCATTCGTTTGGTGAGGGTTGTTACAAGCACGCGTTCCTCACGTTCTACACGCAGACGAATCTCCTCCATTAAATCATCTACCTGATGCTCCAACGGGCGCACCTCGATCTTAGGATCTAGCAAACCTGTAGGGCGAATAAGTTGGTCAATGATGATACCTCCAGAACGGCGTAATTCGTATTCTGCAGGAGTAGCTGAGACATAAATAGTTTGTCCTGTTTTCTGCTCAAACTCTTCAAAAGTAAGTGGACGATTATCTCGTGCAGCAGGTAAACGGAAACCATATTGCACAAGGTTGTCCTTGCGCGCACGATCGCCACCATACATAGCATGAATCTGCGGTACAGTCACATGGCTCTCATCAATTACGAGAAGCATATCCTTAGGAAAATAATCCAACAAGCAATATGGTGGGGAACCTGCTTCACGTTTATCAAAATAACGACTATAATTTTCAATACCAGAGCAATATCCAAGTTCCTGAATCATTTCAATGTCATATTTAACGCGCTCTTCAATACGCTTGGCATAAAGTGGCTCTCCTATTTCTTGGAAGTACAATACTTGTGTAGCTAGATCTGCCTTAATTTGCGCTATAGCTGTAGTGACCTTATCTGGATTCGTACAAAAAATAGTAGCTGGATAGATATTGTATGCTTCAAACTCTTCAATTATATCTAGCGTGACAGGATCAAGAGTAGTAATAGAGTCTATCTCATTACCGAAAAACTCTATACGTAAAATATAATCTACATATGCTAGTGCAATATCTACAGTATCACCCTTCACACGGAATCGCCCACGCGTTATTTCAATATCGTTGCGCACATATTGCGATTCCACTAAAGCATGCAATAAATCCGATAATTGTAAATTCGAGAATTTCTCTATCGTAATACAGGATTGACTAAAATCTTGAGGGTTACCAATACCATATAAACAACTAACCGATGATACTACTATCACATCTTTTCTCCCACTCAACAAGGCAGCGATAGCACTCAGGCGAAGACGATCAATCTCCTCATTAATACTTAGGTCCTTTTCAATATATGTATCAGTAGAAGGAATATAAGCCTCTGGTTGGTAATAGTCATAATAGGACACAAAATATTCCACTGCATTATGCGGAAAGAATTGCCGCATTTCACTATATAGTTGAGCTGCAAGGGTTTTGTTGTGGCTTAAAATAAGTGTTGGTCGATTTACTTCAGCAATTACATTGGCAACCGTAAATGTTTTACCTGAACCTGTTACACCCAACAATGTCTGCGCCTCTATTCCCATACGTAATCCATCCACCAATTGGAGGATGGCATCAGGCTGATCACCCATGGGTTGGTACGGAGAAGTAAGGCGATACATATATATTTACTATTTTACCTTTCGACGATTAAGTTCACGTTGATATTGTCGTGCTATTGCACTATGTTTCGCATATGAAGAAGAGAATACATGCGTTCCTGAGAAATCTGGATTTGCACACATATACACATAGTCTGTCTGTGGGGCATTCAAGACTGCATCTATTACATCTGGACGTGCTAGACGAATGGGGCCTGGAGGAAGACCTCGATTCTTATAAGTATTGTAAGGAGAATCAATACTCAGGTGACGTTTGAGTACACGACGCATATTAAAATCGCCCACTGCGTATATTACAGTCGGACAAGCCTGTAACGCAATACCCTTGCGTAAGCGATTTAGATAGAGTGATGCGATGAGTGGATATTCATGCTTTTTATTGGTTTCAGAAGCAACAATAGAGGCTAATGTAGTCACTTCTATTGGTGTGAGGCCAATCTTCTCTGCTTTAGCGATGCGTTCATCATTCCAGAATCGTTGATATTCTTTGTACATGCGTGTAAATAACTGGTCTGCACTCATCGTCCAGTATACTTCATATGTATTTGGAATAAACAGACAAACAGCAGTTTCGGGTGTTAAACCAAAATGTGCCATATACTCCCTGTCATCTAAACGTGTTTTTACATCTATAGAATCTAATAGAAGTTTATTTCCCATAAATCCTGCCAATTGCTCGCGTGTACGTAAGGATTGCGTAAACGATAATCTAATAGGAGTCTCCTCGCCTAATTGTAAACGACGGATAACTTCACGATTTCCAATTTCTGAAGCAAAACGATAGTAACCAGGTTTGGGATGCTCATATTTAAGATAATTACAATGCATGCACCATGCCAGATTGGATGATATACTATATTCACCTAACATCTCTGTCAATAATGAATCAGCAGTCATGTCGGGATATACATGATATCCATGTGCTTCTCCATCATAACTGACAAAGTTAGAAATAGAATAATGATAGTATTGCTTCACACAAAATCCACCAATAGTAAGAATAAATATAGCAGCGATAGATAATAGAATAATATTTTTTCTTTTCATAATCAAGTCATTAAAGGGTTTTCACGATCCATTTATTCATTTTTCCCAAACAACCGAGTTCAAGAAAACTTGGACTCGGTTGTTTATGAAAGTTTGCGGAAGGGACGAGATTCGAACTCGTGGTACAGTTACCCGTACGACAGTTTAGCAAACTGTTGGTTTCAGCCACTCACCCACCCTTCCCCACGCCGTAGCGCGTTATAGAGAGTATTGTCTGAATACACTTCCTATCAAAAGCGGCTGCAAAGGTAGTATTTTTTTTATCTTTTGCACAAAAATACAGTCTTTTTACTATAAATAATAAAGAAAGCATCAGGATTCTACCCTAATGCTTTCTTTATGTAATGCTTCCATTACTTTGTTTATAACATCTTCGCTTAGTCCATGTTGCATTCCTACTCTATGACAATGTTTCAATACATCTTGATAACGTTGTGCTTGTATGATAGGTTCGTTATGTTGCTGTTTCCATTCGCCAATCCGACGCGCCACATCCACACGCTTGCGGATGATTTCCCACAACTGCTCGTCCAGTTGATCAATTTCCTCACGAAGTGATGTTAAATCTCTCATCGCAACCTTTAAAACGTTTAGAACAGCAGCACCGCTACGACTAAAACTTTTTTAACTAGCTGATTATTTCAACTGCGCAATTGCCTCCTTGAGTGTAGCGATACGGCTCTCGGCATCGGATTTCTTCTTGCGCTCGAGTTCTACGATCTCTGGTTTGGCATTTTGCACGAAGCGTTCGTTGCTCAGTTTACCCATCACACCGCGAAGGAAGCCCTCTTGGTGCGCCAACTCGGCTTCAAGTTTCTTGAGCTCTTCGTCCACATTGATGAACTTCTCCAATGGTACGCTATACTCAGTTGTGCCCACGATAAACGATGCGCAACCTGCGCTCTTCTCTGCACCTACTGCCAACTCCACATTACCTAATTTGGTAACCACTGTTGGCAACGCCTCTGGAGTAATCAATGTCAATACCTCTTTAGGTGAGATATTTTTCTGCGCACGGATATTGCGGATAGCAGAGATGATATCGAAGCATTGTGTAGCGTCGTGTAGCAGTTGTGTAGTGTTGTTTAACGGTTGTATAGCATTGATCGGAGAAACCATTAAACTCTCGCCCTCTTTGCGGTCCTCAATAGCTTGCCACAACTCCTCGGTGATGAATGGCATGAATGGATGCAAGAGTTTGAGCATCGTATCCATAAACTGGATCGTCTTCTCATACGTTGCCTTATCAATTGGCTGACCGTATGCAGGTTTGATAATCTCCAAGTACCATCCAGAGAAGTCATCACAGAAGAGTTTGTAGATAGCCATCAATGCTTCGCTTAGGCGGTATTTGCTGAACAAGTCAGCCACCTCTTCTTGTGCTTTAGCCAATACAGCATCAAACCAGTCAACGCCCCACTTATTGGTAGCAGGCATTTCGGCGTCTGCTACTTCCCATCCCTTAATCAATCGGAAGCAGTTCCAAATCTTGTTGCAGAAGTTACGGCCTTGCTCGCAAAGACTATCATCAAACAAAATATCATTGCCTGCAGGTGCGCAAAGCATCATACCCATACGCACGCCGTCCGCGCCGAAACGCTCAATCAAATCCAGTGGGTCAGGGCTATTGCCGAGCGATTTAGACATCTTGCGACCCAATTTATCGCGCACAATACCTGTGAAATATACATGACGGAATGGCATCTTACCGATATACTCATAACCTGCCATGATCATACGTGCCACCCAGAAGAAGATAATATCTGGACCCGTTACAAGGTCTGCGGTTGGGTAGTAGTAGTTAATTTCCTCATTGCCAGGGTTGTTGATACCATCGAACAAACTGATTGGCCACAACCACGAACTGAACCATGTGTCCAATGCACCTTCATCTTGCACCAGTTCCTCGACTTTCAATCCCGACTTCTCGGCAGCCGCCTCAATGCTTGGTGCTACGATAATCTTATCCTCTGGATAGTTCTCAGCACCTGTCTCTTCGAGCAATGCTTTCTCGTAGTACGCAGGGATGCGGTGTCCCCACCATAGTTGGCGTGAGATACACCAGTCTTTGATGTTCTCTAGCCAGTTGCGGTAGGTGTTTTTGTATTTCGTTGGATAGAACACAATGTCGTCGTTCATTACTGGTGGCAACGCGATGTCAGCAAAGTGCTGCATGCGAATGAACCATTGCAGACTCAATCGTGGCTCAATAGGTACATTGGTACGCTCGGAGTAACCCACTTTGTTGGTGTAGTCTTCCACTTTCTCTACCAATCCCTCAGCTTGTAGATCCACTACGATTTGCTTGCGGCAGTCGAAGCGGTCCATGCCTTGGTATGTTGCCACATTAGGATAGATATCTGCCTCTAATCCTTCTACATTCACGTGCGCATCTGC
>JAZNMT010000076.1:0-10815 GCA_045579895.1 Paludibacteraceae bacterium | reverse complement strand
CAAAATCACCTAATTGTAAATGCACAAAAGAAACTACATTTTGGAGTGATATGGAATAAAGTTACTAGAGGAGTATACTATATAAAAAACAACTAAAGTTGTATGTTATGAAATCAAAATTTTTAATAATATTTTCTATCTATAATTATGGAAGTTAAAGTCAAATCTAATTCTTGTAAAAAAAATATAGGTTGTAACATATTACTAATGTTATTTTTAATATGGTTTTTGTTTACTATATTGACAGTGACGCCTAATCAGTATGCTAAATATACTTATGAGGATATTACAGTGTCACGTGTAGATAAAACCTCTATCTTTCATCTTCTAAGTCGTAAATTAAAAGGAAAAGGAGGAGCAAGATCGTATTATACTTTTTCAATAGATTCAATTGGGAATGTAGGAACCATAGAGGTATATGGTAATGATGGGGTTATTCTGTTGGCTATTGACAAAAAGAGCAAAGATATATATTTAATTAAGCAGTTAGACGATGCTTTGCTCACGCAGATAGGCGACACTCCATGCCGTGTGCATACCAATGGCAATGCCATAAAGAGCCAATTCAAAAAACACAAACTATATTGGCGTGAAACAGAAACAATGGAGTGTTACATATTATGTGCTCCTGCTTATCGCAAGCATGAGCGTGAACTAAATGAAAAATATTATCCTACATCACAAATTAAATCGAATTATATTTGGGAAGACTGGGGTAATACTTGGTTTCGTTACTTAATAGATTGGATTATTCCACCTATTATTCCACATATAGATTAATAATTTACAATCATGAAATCAATAAAATCATTTTTAGCTTTAATAGCTATTCTCTGCGTATCAACGCTATACGCAGAAGATAATAACACCTATATTAAACAGCAAGTTGCATACAAAGACCAAGGTGCCAGTGGCAAGGAACTGACATGGGATTTTGGTATGCTGAGTCCAATCAACGAGGAGTACACTGTGGCGTATTCCATACCCGATAGCAACTATATGCACCAATGGTGCGCTACCGAGCATCGTACACGCTACTACTACACCCTCACCGCCGATACCATTTGGCGCCCGCAGTAGATGAAGCCGCAGAAGATACAGCCTCTGCGCTATTAACGGACTTATCCTATCTGCCTAACCCCGTACAAACAGATTTGCAAGTGCGCTATACGTTGGTACAAGATGCTACGGTATATATGCACATGCACAATGCATTAGGCCTGCCGATGTACTCCACATCCGCACGCACAGAAGCCGCAGGCGAACACATGGTGCAAATCAACATGAGCGGATGGATGCAAGGCGAATACACACTCTATATCCACGCCGATAATCAATTGGTGCAGCAAGTAGTGATAAAGAAGTAGCAATTAATAACGTTGTAGAAATAGAAATTAAATATTATGAAAAAGTGGGGCTTTTATGTGACATAAATATGGACAATTTGTCCAGAAAAAACAGCAGAATTGGACAAATCGTCCAATTCTGCATACTTTTGTGAGACTGATATAAGAGAATACCCTCCTTTGTTATTTCTTTTGCAAAGTAAAATCGAATTGTAAGCCACCGTGTGGTCTGTTGCTTGCGGTAATGCAGCCACCGTGAAATTGAACTGCGTGTTTTACAATTGAGAGACCTAGTTACAAATCATGATAAACATCCATATTAGTATGCTGATTTTCATTTTTTTCTTATTAATACAACATCATCATATTCAAATGTTAATGTGAACCAAAATTTTTCTATATACAATGTATCCCCTTTGAGTTGATATGGATGTTCTGCATATCCTAAAGGATGAAACGGTTCAGTCCATGTATAAATAATTCCGTTCTCCACCATATATTGGCGTCGTGAATCATTCGATATCCCAATTTGAGTAGGAGTAAAAGTCACGGTTTCAGAAGGATTGTTTAAAAATATCCATTTTCCAACTAATAGTGATGTCTCGGGGGTTACGTATTTATTCTCACATGCGCCAAAAACACATAATAAAACTAATAAGCATACTTTAACGATATTTTTCGTGCATATAAATGATTTGCACAGAGAAGAAGAAATTTTTCTCATAATAGTTGATTTTTAAAGGTTACTTTATCATTACGCCTGCAAAGGTACTGCTTTTTTGTGATATATGCAAGTGGACTCGCAAAAAAATCCACAAGGTATGAACAAAATTCAGGAAAAAGATTTTGCAATTTCAGAAAAAAGTAGTATCTTCGCGCCGAATTTAATAATATAGACAAATATGCGAAAAATAGTAACCGTTTTGGGAGCCCTCCTGATTACCTTCCTATGCAACTTTCATGCAAATGCAGAGGAAATCGTATTAAACTTTGACAAATTCACTACAGGCCCGAAGTACTACAGCTCGGGAGACTGGTATGTGGTACTAGAAAACGAAGAAGATTGGGAAGTATATCTCAATTGGTTTGCCCCAAAAAACAACTATTGCGGCACCTTCCAGACCAAAGATTTTGACCACGATTACTCCTACATCTTTACCCCCGACAACCGCGAAAATGGCGCTATTCATTATGAGAGCATCACAATGAATATCAATATAGAAGAAGTCACTCCCCTACTGAGTCGCATCGTGCTGACAGCGACTATCACAGGCGATGATGGTAACACCTACAAAGTGGCTGCACAACAAGATATTCTCAATGTGAAAACCACTATCGAAAGCAGTATTATGGATGCTTCCTTTATCTCAGGAGATGGGGAATATACCATTATGGGAAAGAATGAAGATTTAGATTTCCATATGGTTGTCCAGAGCAATCAAATTACTGGTATCTTTAATTCAATAGCGTATTTCAATATTGATAATAGCCACGTCATCTACAAAGGCGACAGTATTCAACCCATGCAAATAGAAGCTATCGTTGATTTGGGATTAATCGAAAACGACGTACTGGCATATGGTGCACAATTTAATATCATCAGCACGGATACAGTGCTATACAAGATAAGTGTTGCCGCTCCGTTCCCATCTCCAACAGACACGATAGACATACAATGCCACAATCTACACATTGAGGACACCTGGGCATCGATGTACAACACCATCACAATGACCGCCCATAACGATGACTACGAAGTCATGATTATGTATGCCGACCACCTACTACAAGCAAAAGAATATACCGAGGCAGAAACCGTTGTGCATATTACTGATCGCCATTCACTGACTACCGTAGAAGCACTGGTTACTCGCATGCAAATATCTCAAACATCTAATGGCGATTATCAAGCCGTCTTGGAGTCACGTTGTACGGATAACAAAATATACACCATGCATCTCTCGTGGATTGTACCTACCCCACAAGATACACTGGCAATCGATTTTGACTATTCAGCCAAAGCATCGTACTATTCCACCAATAACGACCTGCTGCTAATCAATCAGGACGACACATACGAGTTGTCCTTAAACGTATATGGCATTCCATTGGGCGAACACTTCACGCTAGATAATATGGGTTCGTACACCCACCTATACGTTCACTCTGCTGAGGTGGAAATAGCCGATGTACAGGGGCAAATCTATCAATCGCACGACACGACATGGATACAGGCAGAAATCATTGGTTTTGATGCGGTACTCTACCAAACCACCCTCTGGTATGTGGCTCCTGTACCCAGCGAGACCATAAACATATCCCTAATCGAAGTGCCCTTTGACAATCATCTGGAAGAGGGATATTTTCACTTCCTCAGTTATTCAGCAGATAGTCTCTATGCCATATCTCTAATGCCCGCTACCCACCAAGTGGAAGGCAGGTATGTCAATGATGGCGTCTTTGGTAAATTCGGCGAAGGACAATACGATTTCTTCAATGACTATACCTACGTGGGCGAATGGAACGAAACGACTCAAAGCTATGACATCTACACAGTAGAGAAAGGCGAGATGCACGTACAGATGGATGCAGATGGTACTATACACGCCACAGCATCAGTCGTATGTGAGAACGCAAAACAATACAATATCACTATCACCTCGCACTACGAGCGTAAGCACCTAGATTGGGATGCCGAAGACACACCTATAGAACGTACTTATACCACTGTTGATCAAATGGAAATAGCAGATTTCACCAATGAAGGGTATATGGTCTTTTCCGTAGATGCTCAGGACCAGTCAGATATGGTGGTGCTTTATCTCTTTACCGACACTCCTGATAAAGAAATAGGCTTGCCCGTCGGCGCCTATTCCATCAACAATACCCATGTGGCAGGTAGCGTGCTAGCCAGTACAGGTGTGAATGATGACGGTTCGGTATCTCCATCCATATATAGCACGACAGATGGAGAGTACCTGGATCGAATGTATTTTTTAGTAGATGGAATAGTGACTGTATCAAAAAACAAAGACAATACCCTACGCCTGGAAGTAAATGCCGTGAACTCCTATGACATTCCCGTTCATATCGTTTATGACGGCACCGCTACTGGACTTGAAGACATACAGGTTGAGACTATCAACGGCACAACAAAAGTGATGACGAATGGGCAACTCGTTATCATTCGCGATGGCAAAATATATAATGCAATGGGTACGCTAATGAATTAAAAAGCACCATAAAACACTGAAATTTACATAAAATATCATAGATATTTGTATATTTGAAAAAAAAATCGTAATTTTGCCGGCACTTTAGATAGCCCAATAAATTTTGAAGATATGAAGAAGAAGATTGTATTCCTAAGCATATTGTCTGTGATAGCCATAGCAATGACATCCTGCTGGAATGTTCCAGAGCCCGAGGTAGTGTTTGAAGAAGCGAACCTATTGGGACTATGGCAAGAGACCAATACAGAAGCATTCGTGCGCTTCACCGCAGAACGCGATGAGACAGGCGAATATAAATACGGTCGCGAGTGGGATGAGAGCGAAGATATATTCGAATCAGACCTCAAGCCTTACGGCAACGGATGGTTCAAATACAAACTCGTACAAAACGACCTGACCGAAATACACCTGATGGACAATGGTGGTGCAGAAATACCCAAGGTATATGTAGTGACCAAACTCACTGACACCGAATTACGGTACAAAGATGACTTCGGCACAATACACTCGTTGGACAAAGTAGTAGAGAAATAATCTCCAGCCAGCAGCAAAAGGGTATATGAACAAAGCACTGAAAATATTCGGTATCACATTGGGCTGTATCATCATACTGCTGGCAATGATTATCGCATCAGTACTATGGGTCGTATTCACCCCTGAACGCTTAACCCCTATCGTGCGCAATGTCGCCAGCGACTATGTAACGTGCGAACATCATATCGGCAAAGTGGAACTGACCTTCTTCTCCACTTTTCCACATTTTGGATTGGCTATCGACAGCCTAACCATAGTAAATCCAACACCAGGTGCGCCCAGCGACACCGTGTTACACGTACCGCATGCAGTAGCCAGCGTGGACGTCATGACACTACTCCACCAGAAGACGTTATCCATCCCCACCCTTTCGGTGCCTGACATACAGGCAACTATCTACAGTGCATCCGATGGCATCACCAACTACGACATCATCGCATTAGCCAGTGATACCGCCACGACGGAAGACAATAGTGCGTTGGTACTACCATTTGAGAAGATAATCGTGGAAGAGTTGGCATTATCAGCGAAAGCACTGCGCTACAAAAGCGAGCCAGATTCCATGGACATTGCACTACATCATACAGCTATACACACAGCTATAGACATGGTGGGAATGCGTGTAGCACTACACGATGCTCTGGTGGCAACCAACTCGCTGGAATTGGCTCTTGATGGTTGGGTAGCAATAGGTGACACACTCCAAACGAATATGCGCCTGACCCTCAACGATTGGCCAGTGGATACCATAATGCCGCTACTGCCCGTCAAGCTGCCCAACGATGTGGCACAACTCATCCAAGGCGGCTCGGCATCATTGGATGCTACTGCTACTATCAATATGGCAGATGGCAACGCCTCCTGCATAACCATACACCACCTAGCTGCCCGCACCAGACAAACCACCCTGCAAGCCCAAGGAGAAGTGAAAGACCCATTGGGCAACCTATGGGCAAACCTATCCGCCAATATGGATGTGCAGATAGCAGATGTAAAACCATTCTTACCCAAAGATATGCAGTTGGCCGGTCGAGTGAAAGGTACGGCAAGCGTGCAAATGTATTTGAACGACCTAATGGAGATGGAGCTGCACAAGGGCAAAGTGACAGGCGACCTGCAACTGATGGGCATCGCGTACAACGCCAATGGAATAGCAGCCCAACTACCCAATAACCGATTGACATTCCAAATACCTAACAACCGTCCTTCACGCAAAGAGGTGGATTGGCTGCAAGCCACCCTATACACCGATGGCGCTGACATCAGCATGACACAACCGCTGCAAGCAGCATTAGGCAAAACTCACATAGCCGTAGAAGCCAACAATATCTTGGGTGATAGCCCCTATTGGCATGCTACCCTATCCCTGCAATCTACTCAGCAATTGCATGCTGCTATGGATAGTATGGAGGCCATCATCGACAAACCCGATATACAGGCATACGTGGCATACCATACCACTGACACCACCGTAATGCCTGTTGTGGACGCACAGATTGCATTCAATAGACTCACAGGGCATTATACCGATATGCAAGCCGACATACAACACTCAACACTCACAGCCCAACTGAGAGCCCCACGCCTGAAAGCCACCCTACAGTCGAACCAAGTAACAGCGCAGATGGCAGAGGTGATGGATGTGACAACGGAAAAGATACACATAGAAGTGGCAGCACGATACAACCAAAAAGGCGGAGATAATATGCTGCTGAAATGGAATCCGAAACTGACCGTAAAGATGCAACAGGCCATGGTGGACTTGGATGATTGGGAAGAAGAGATACAGATACCTGAGATAGATTTTGCCTATACCAATAAAGACTGCAAGATTGGGCAATCGAAACTAATTATAGGGAACTCAGATTTTGCATTAACAGGAGAATTGCGAAATATTAGTCGCTGGATGCGAAAGAGAGGAACACTAGAAGGCGAACTGAATTTCGTAAGCGAACAAACAGACGCAGACCAACTATTGGCACTACTGTCTGCTGACCAAGGATCAGAGGAGGAGAGAGGCGAAGAAGCGACAAAGCAAGAAGACGAAGAAGTGAAAAGCGAAGAGGCGAAAGAACCATTCCTCGTGCCAGATAATATAGATTTGGTGCTTAATACCCAAATAAAGAAAGCCACCGCCTTCGGACAGACAGCCACTAATCTGGGCGGAAAAATATATGTCAAAAATGGTACTTTGGTGCTAGAGGAGATTGGTCTTATCTGCAACGCTGCCAAACTGCAACTCACTGCCATGTACCGCACGCCACGACGCAATCATATCTATGTGGGCTTTGATTACCACATGGTGGATGTGAATATCCAGGAACTGCTAGGTATGATTCCACAACTAGATTCCATGATGCCAATGCTCCGCTCCTTCAAAGGCGAGGCCGAGTTCCACCTGGCAGCCGAAACCTACACCAACGCACAGTACGAAATCAAACCATCCACTATCCGAGGTGCTGCCAGCATCTTTGGCAAAGACCTCGTGGTTTTGGACAACAAGACATTCAGCACCATTTCCAAACTGCTGATGTTCAGCAAAAAAACAGAAAACAAAGTGGATAGCATATCCGCTGAAATGACATTGTACAAGAAAGAAATAGATGTATATCCATTCTGCGTATCCATTGACAACTACATGGTAGCACTGGGTGGACGACACAATCTGGATATGACCTTCAACTACGATGTGAATGTCCTTTCGCCTATTTATTTGGGCGTGAATGTATCAGGAAACTTAGATGATTTAGATATTAAACTGGCACCTTGCAAGTTCGCGAAAGACTTCAAACCACGCTTCCATCGCAAAGTGGATACCCAATCTGCAGAACTGCGCAGTTTGATACGCGAGTCAATGAGGAAGAATGTGAAATTATAGATAGAGGACGCTACACTAAATGAACAAAATTATAAATTATGTATAAAACAATGAAAAAAACCGTATTATTGAGCATTATGCTCGTATCGCTTATGGCTTGTACCAAGAACGAAAACCCATTGCTCGTAGAGCAGAACACACCTTTTGGTGTACCTGCTTTCGACAAAGTGAAAATCGAACATTATCTGCCCGCTTTTGAGAAAGCCATCGCAGAGAACGAGGCAGAGATTGCTGCTATCGCCACTAACCCCGAAGCACCAACCTTCGCCAATACCATTGAGGCACTCGACCGCAGCGGCGAACTCCTCAACAAAGTAGTGGGCGTATTCTTCAATGTCATCGAAGCCGATGGCAATGATGAAATGAACGCTATCGCTGAAGAAGTTTCACCCAAACTCTCCGCACTCAGCGACGGTATTATCCTCAATGACGCCCTCTTCCAACGCGTGAAAGCCGTATATGAGCAAAGAGAAAGTCTTGGCTTAAACGATGAACAAATGCGCCTACTGACCGAGACCTTCAAGTCCTTTGCTAACAACGGTGCGAACCTACCAGAGGACAAGAAAGCACGCCTCAAAGAGATTAACCAAGAGTTAGGTCTACTCTCCCTACAATTTGGCAACAACGTCGTAGCAGAGACCAATGCCTATCAACTCTTCATCACGGATGAGGCAGAGCTCAAGGGTCTTCCTGAGAGCGCGAAAGCCGCAGCGAAAGAAGAAGCCGTGGCAGCAGGTCGCCCAGAGGCATGGCTCTTTACCCCAAAACGCACCAGTTTTACACCAGTACTGCAATACTGCGAGAACCGTGAACTACGCAAAGAACTTCTGATGGCATACACCACCCGTGGCAACCACGACAACGAATACGATAACAAAGATGTGATTGTAAAAACCATGCAACTGCGCGTAGAGAAAGCACAACTCTTTGGATATACCAATCCTGCTGACTATATCCTAGCTGACTGCATGGCTAAGGACGCAAAGACTGTGGACGCATTCCTTGAATCAGTATGGGAGCCAAGCCTGGCAGCTGCTAAGCGCGAAGCAGCAGAACTGCAAAAGATGATGGACAAAGACCTACCAGGCGAGAAACTCCAACCATGGGACTGGTGGTACTACGCAGAGAAACTGCGCGTAGAGAAATATGCCCTCAACGAGGAAGAACTCAAGCCATATTTCGAGCTTAATAACGTGCGTAACGGTGCATTCCAATTGGCAAACAAATTGTATGGATTGAACTTCGAGAAACTGGAGAATATGCCAGTATATAACCCAGAGGTAGAGGTATTCAAAGTGACCTACGCTGATGGCGGTCTGGTGGGTATCCTCTACACCGACTACTTCCCACGCGCTGGCAAACGTCCAGGTGCATGGATGAACAATATCTGCAACCAATACATCGACGCTAATGGTGTGGATCACCGCCCTGTCATCATCAACGTAGGTAACTTCAACAAACCTACCGCAGGCAACCCATCACTGCTCTCTATGGACGATGTAGAGACCCTCTTCCACGAGTTCGGTCACGCATTGCACGGACTCATGTCCAAAGCCACTTACCAATCATTGGCAGGCACCAACACCCCACGCGACTTTGTGGAGCTACCTAGCCAATTCATGGAGAACTACTGCTACCATCCAGAGGTGCTGAAGACTTATGCTTTCCACTATCAAACAGGCGAACTCATCCCAGAGGAGTTGGTGGCTAAAATCAACAAAGCTGGTACCTTTAACCAAGGATTTGTACAAACCGAATTACTCAGCTCATCTATCCTCGACATGGACTATCACAAAATGACTACTACCGAGGCTTTTGATGTAAACGCATTCGAGGCAGAGTCAATGAAGAAGATGCACATGATTCCAGAGATCATCACTCGCTATCGCTCTACCTTCTACAACCACATCTTCACCACGGGCTATGCTGCTGGCTACTACAGCTACACATGGGCAGCCGTGTTGGATGCTGATGCCTTTGCAGCCTTTGAGGAGACAGGCGACATCTTCAACCCAGAGATGGCGAAGAAGTTCCAACACCTCTTGGAGCAAGGTGGCACACGCGATGCAGCGTTGCTCTACCAAGAGTTCCGCGGCAAAGATGCCGACCCTAAGCACCACATGAAGCGCTGCGGATTCTAACGCCTCCGCTTTCCCCACTTAGTCACAAGCTTCGTGCGGACCCCAATTTAATTAAAACCATGAGATACTTCCTAAAGAATATAGCCCAAGATAGCATGCTGAGAACGATACTACTTGTCGTTCTTGGCGTGGCTATGTGGGTGCCATCGTTCTTTGAGCAGGAGTACCTCATTCCCAAGGTCGTTACTCTCCTAATCACCATCACCAACGCGCTACTCATCACCCAATGCTTCTACCGAGGTAGAGAGACCAACCTGCCTTCGCCTTTCGTAGGCAGTACCTATTGGCTGGCGATGTCCGCTATACCTGCTCTGCACACCTGCTGGCAAGCACAATTGGTGATAACGGGGGTGCTATTGGCAGTCTTGACATTACTGCGAACCGACTTCCACCACGAGTCCACCGAAGAAGCATTCCTATCCACACTCATATGCTGTTTCTTCGCGCCATTACCAGTAATCATCCTAACAGGCATCCTGTTGATTTGGGGCTACCTGATCTTCAAAGGACTGATGACTTGGCGTGTGTGGTTTGCTTCGCTCATTGCCATTGCTGTACGCGTCATACTGATGGCAGTATTGCATTTCTTTGGTTGGTTAGAATGGCTATGGATGGAGAACATTCCGCATCTCACTGCATGGCAGTGGCTTATTTTCTGCGGCATCTTCCTGCTCACAGCGTTG
>JAZNMT010000075.1:0-2178 GCA_045579895.1 Paludibacteraceae bacterium | reverse complement strand
ATCGAGGAGCGGACGCAAGTCTTCCATATCTACCACCTCTACCTTTTGGTACTCATGAGAGGTGCGGAAACCGTCGAAGAAGTTGAGGAATGGCACGCGGCTCTTGATAGTAGCGAGGTGGGCTACACCTGCGAGGTCCATGACCTCTTGTACGCTACCTTCTGCCAGCATAGCGAAGCCCGTTTGGCGGCAAGACATAACGTCTTGATGGTCGCCGAAAATACAGAGGGCATGGCTTGCCAAGGTACGAGCAGACACGTGGAAAACAGATGGGATGAGCTCACCCGCGATCTTGTACATATTAGGAATCATGAGCAGGAGACCTTGGCTGGCGGTGAAAGTAGTGGTGAGAGCACCTGCGTTGAGTGCGCCGTGCACAGCACCTGCAGCACCTGCCTCAGATTGCATCTCTTGTACCAACACTGTCTCGCCGAAGAGGTTCTTGCGACCTGCAGCAGCCCACTCGTCCACGTTCTCCGCCATAGGAGAAGATGGGGTAATAGGATAGATGGCAGCTACCTCGGTGAACATATACGCGATATGCGCCGCAGCAGCGTTACCATCAAGGGTTAAATACTTTTTTTGTTTCATCTTTTTTGTATTTTAAGTTAGTTTAATTATAGTCGTTCTAGAGGGTCTAGGTTGTCTAGAGAATCTAGTAAGTCTTAGTATAGGAAGCCGAAGAGCCAGAGCGGGATGTTCTTCAAATTTCCCACCTCAAGATCCGCTATCGCGCAATAGCGAATACCCGTTCGGCAAGGCATCGTAGCACAAGCGTCCATGTAATACTTGCCATCGATAATAAACATCGCACTACGATCTGTAGCGTTAATCTTGTGGTTGCCGTGCAAAGCGTTATAAAAGAAGGTCTCTGCCACGGTTTGTTTATCAATATTTCGAACCGAAGTAGCATAACAAAGATTCGGATTCTGCATATAAACCTTAGTAGGTTTGAGCGGAAATCGCTTGCCCTCGGGATAAAGGAGGTTGAGCAATCGAGCGTCCTTGAGATACTTGATATAATTCATCGTAGTAGGACGAGAACAGTCAATAGCATCAGATATATTGCTGACATTTAGTCCGCATGGAGTGTTTTGCAACATGATGTGCAACAATTTACGCAGCTTAGGCAGCGAACTGACTTCAATCTGCTTGATGAGCAGTACGTCTACCTCTAGGATCATGTTAATCATTTTAAGGAGCGACTCAGAAAAGTCGTGAGGCTCTAAGAATAGCGGATAATATCCATGATGTAGATAATCGTTAAAATAGTCCAATGGTTTAATGCTTTGGCTGATTCGATGTGCGATATCCACATGATGATGTAAGATATCCTCCAAAGAGAATACCGGCAGTTTCAATCCTAAAGTAACATTGAGATATTCCCTAAAACTGAAGCCACGCAAATTATACGGATGCACAATGGATCCTAAATCCTTATTATCCTCCACGAGACGCATTACAGATGATGCGGTAAAGATGATATGCAGATTAGGATATCGATAGTAGCATTGACTGAGTTCACGCGACCAATTAGGATACTTGAATGCTTGGTCTATTAGAAGCGTATGCCCCCCAGAAGCAACAAATTCGCCAGCAAATTCTACCAACGAATGTTCCGTAAAATAAAAATCGTTGAAATTCACATACAACGTACGTTGACTGAGTTCAGGATTGACTGTACGTAACTCTTTTGCATAATTAAGTAAGAAGTCAGTCTTCCCTACTCCACGTCCTCCTTTGATGGCAATCAAACGGTCATTCCAATTGATTTCGTCCATTAAAACACGACGAGCCGGCACTTGTA
Source organism: Paludibacteraceae bacterium (assembly GCA_045579895.1). GTDB lineage: Bacteria > Bacteroidota > Bacteroidia > Bacteroidales > Paludibacteraceae > Colicola. Next base: position 371 of record JAZNMT010000075.1, on the reverse strand, counting down.
CATGCTCTACCAAATAGTTATGTGTCTTATAAAAAGCGTTTAACATATTCGTCATAATCAAGCTTTCGTATTAAACCATTCTTTCCACGCTGCAAAGGTACAACTTTTTTTTCAAATTTGCAAACTCCATATTACATTTTTAGCATTTTTTTCATAAAAAAAGCCCTCAAGCAAAAACTTGAGGACTTATCAGTAATTAAATCAGCAATTATCCTTTAGAAATTGCGCCACTTGGGCAAACATCAGCACAAGTGCCGCACTCTGTGCACAAGTCAGCGTCAATTGTGTAAATGTCACCTTCAGAAATTGCGCCCATTGGGCACTCATCAATACATGTACCACATGCGATACAATCTTCAGAAATTACGTAA
>JAZNMT010000074.1:0-15254 GCA_045579895.1 Paludibacteraceae bacterium | reverse complement strand
TCGTTGTAATAAAAAGAAATTAATTTTTAGCTCAGAATAACCGTATCTATTGTGTACTTATTAACGGGAACCGTATAATAAAATCGTATTACACGTCTTCAGTTTCCCAATTGAGTAGTTTACTACTCTCTTGTACTACATTATTGCTTCAATCTCTCAAAGATCACTGTGATTTTGCGCTCATTTCTCGTTTAGCGCGAAATCGGCTGCAAAGGTACTGCTTTTTCTTGGACTGACCAAATTTTTTAGCAACTTTTTTGCAATATTTTTTCATTTTCTTTGTAAGTGGCTGATTTTCAGCGTTACATTTTTCAATGATTTTCGCTCTATTTTTCTGCTCTCTTGCAGTAGGCGCGAAAACGGCTGCAAAGGTACTGCTTTTTTGCGAACTGGCCAAATTTTTTGACAACTTTTTTTTATTTTCTTTATAAGTATCTGATTATCAATAAAACTTTTTTTAGTTATTAAAAACCACTTATTTTTTTTCATCATTCTCACCCAACTATGCGATATTCATGTCATATTCTCCCTCCTCACTTCGTGCGCGCGTACGCGTAATATAATGAACGCGCGCGCACGCGTATTGACAAGATAAGGGCAAGGAGGGGCAAAGCTAGGAGCTTGCTTAGGAAAAGTAAGGTAGAGTATAATTAATAACTAATTAATCACTAACTAATCACTAATTAATCACTAATTAATCGCTAACTAATCGCTAACTAAGGATAGGGAAAGATAAGCATGAGATAACAATGAGTTCAAGAGGAAATGTATGAAATATTTGCAGGAATGAAAAAAAAGCAGTACCTTTGTAGAGAATTTTGAATTAAGAATAAAGAATTAAGAATTTTAGGATTTTGAATTAAGATATAAAACCATGAAGAACAAGAAAATTAAAGAGATTTGCAGCATCTGTGCCATGCTTCTGTTTTTTACGAGTGTCATTTGGTTCGGTAAAAGCGAAGAACGCGCTGCTAATCGCATCGAACGACAAGTTGAACGCACCCTCAAAAAAATGAGCACAAGAGAGAAAGTAGCTCAATTAATTGTTTCCCAAACAGACAGTTACATTTTTTCAGACGGGCATGCATTGATGACCGACACCCTAGTAGGCATAGAAGGTATTGGCGGTCTGCTAATCATACAAGATAGCCTTCCACGTTTTCTCACCCGTATGAACCAACTGCAAGAGATGTCAAAAATTCCATTGTTGGTATCCATAGACGGCGAATGGGGTCCATCGATGCGATTTGGTGAGTTTCCATTCTTCCCACAGCAAATGCAATTAGGCGCATTGCCCTCAGACTCACTGATTTACGAAATGGGTTTGGCAGTGGCAGAACAATGCCAAATGGCAAATATCCATATCAACTACGCACCCGTAGTGGATATAAATGTCAATCCAAAGAACCCCGTCATCCATGCACGTTCCTTTGGCGAGAATCGTGACAAAGTGACAGCATACGGTCGTGCCTATATGAAAGGAATGCAAGATGGCGGACTGATAGCCTGCTCCAAACACTTCCCTGGACACGGCGACACCGAAGTGGATTCGCACAAAGGATTGCCCGTATTACCCTTCAGCCGAGAGCGTTTGGACTCATTGGAATTATACCCCTTCCGCGACCAAATCAAGCATGGCGTAGAAATGGTGATGATGGGTCACCTGCATATTCCATGCTTAGACAGTGCTGTATCATCTATATCCTATCCTATTGTAACAGAACTACTTAAAGAGGAATTGGGTTTTGATGGTATCATCGTAACTGACGCCCTGACCATGAAAGGTGTAAGCGAGAACATGACATCAGCAGAGATAGCCTTAGCAGCCTACAAAGCCGGTGTGGATATATTGCTGAAGCCTGGCGATATTATTGCTGCCATTGATCGATTGGAAGAAGCCATGCTGAGCGGAGAATGTGATTTAGCAGATTTGGATGAGCGCGTACGCAAGACACTAAAACTGAAAGCACGTTTTGGCATGCTGGAGAGAAACTACGACCCAACAGTAGATACCACCAACATAGCAGAACGCGTGAAAAAGCCCGAACACATAGCCCTGATCCAAGAAATGGCTGATCAGAGTATGACATTGGTAGACAATAAGTTAGGTATCCTACCAATAGACATGAGCAAAAAGATTGCATATGTAGCATACAACGCCAAACGTATTCCTATGCATCGCGAATACGGAGATATAGAGGGACTTTCAGGCTACAACCCCGAGACAGGAATGGTGGATTCAACGACACTGATGTATCAGCACCTATTGAAAGAGGCGAAAGGCGAAAAACGAGAGGCGAGAGGCGAGGTACATTACTTTGCGTTGGACAAGAAGAGCAGCAAGAAAGATATTGCCGCAGTAGAGAAGCAATTATCTGATTATGAAGTAGTTATCTTAGCATGCCACGACCCACGCGGACGTTCACGCAAAGACTTGATAGCCGAAGAGCATGTAAAGATGATGGAAAGTTTAGTGAAGAAACATCATCCCGTATTGGTACACTACGGCAGTCCATACGGCTTGAGCGACTTGCCATGGAAAGAAGAATTGGGCGGTCTACTGGTGGCATACAAAGACAGCGAGAGCAACCAAAAAGCCGCAGCAAAAGTGCTGACTGGCAAGATTAAGGCTGTAGGAGAATTGCCAGTGACGGTGGAGTAATTAATAATTAATAGTTAATAATTAATATTTGAACGATAATATATGAAAGAGATCATTTCAACCCAAGAAGCACCTGCAGCTATTGGTGCTTATAGCCAAGCAGTTATCGCCAACGGCATGCTGTTTGCAAGTGGACAATTGGGCATTGACCCAAGTACAGGTGAATTTGCAGGTTCTGATTTCCGTAGCCAAGCAGAACAAGCAGTAAAAAATGTGGCAGCCATACTGAAAGCCGCTGGAACAGATGCAAGTCACGTGGTTAAAACTACTGTTTTTTTGACCGATATGGCAAACTTCGGTGTGCTTAATGAAGTGTATTCTACCCTATTCGCTGCTCCATTTCCAGCACGTTCCGCTGTAGCAGTGGCAGCACTACCCAAAGGCGGATTGGTGGAGATAGAAGTGATAGCCGCATTATAAAAGGCTAAAAAAGTAAAAAAACAATCGCATATTTGCATATATGCGATTTTTTTTGTACCTTTGTCGCGTTAAATATGTTAATCTATGAAAGGAATTATTTTAGCAGGCGGTAGTGCTACTCGTCTTTACCCGTTGAGTAAAGCGATTAGCAAACAAATTATGCCTGTATATGACAAGCCCATGATTTACTACCCCTTGTCAGCCTTGATGCGTGCAGGTATTCGTGAAGTACTGATTATCTCTACTCCACGCGATTTGCCCATGTTTGAAGATTTGCTTGGTGATGGTAGCCGTCTAGGTATGCGTTTTCAATATAAGATTCAAGAAGTCCCTAACGGTTTGGCACAAGCTTTTGTTCTGGGTAAAGAGTTTTTGAGCGGAGAGCCAGGTTGCTTGATCTTGGGTGACAATATGTTCTATGGTCAGCACTTCGGTCAGATGCTGCGCGATGCGGTTGAACAAGTGGAAAGCGGCAGTTGCGGAGCATGCATCTTCGGTTACGAGGTGCAAGATCCAACCGCATATGGCGTAGTAGAATTTGATGAGACAGGTAAAGTATTATCCTTGGAAGAGAAACCCCAACAACCCAAAAGTAACTATGCTATTCCAGGTCTATACTTCTATGATTCAACTGTTTGCGAAAAAGCAGCACTATTGGAGCCTAGCTCCCGCGGAGAATATGAAATCACGGATTTAAATAAGGTATATCTGCAAGAAGGCAAATTGCAGGTCAAGCTATTTGAGCGCGGCTTTGCATGGCTGGACACGGGCAATTGTGACAGTTTGCTGGATGCTGGAAACTTTATTGCTACTATCCAAAATCGCCAAGGCTTCTATGTTAGTTGTATCGAAGAAATCGCTTGGCGTAATGGATGGATTAGCACCGATGACTTGCGCGCTCTAGGCAAAGAGATGGAAAAAACATCCTACGGACAATATTTGCTGCGTATAGCAAAGTGAAGCAATGAAGCAATTAGGCGATAAGGTAATTAGTCTATGGATTATTGGGTGCGGGCTACTAGCTATGGTAAGTTGTACCCAACAGCCACAACAGGTTCGCAAGCTAAGTGACGCACAAGAGCCAGACTCTGCATTGATGGCTCAATTGAGTTTCAATATGCAAATGGCAAGTGCCGCCGACAAAGCCTGTAGCGCATGGGTAAAAGCAGATACAGCAGTATTCGCCTTGGATGATTTTGGTTTTTGGTACACCAAGACCATAAACATACATGCAGACTCGTTGCAAGCTGGTGAGCAAGCCACTCTTCATCTGCAAATATCAGAACTCAACGGGCAACTGCTAGCGGATATCAAACAATCCTTTACTATAGGTAGCGGTGACTTGCCCGTTTCCATCAATCGTAGCCTTAAGCAAATGGGTAGAGGCGAAAAAATGCGCATTGTAGCCCCTTGGTACACAGCCTATGGCGCAGAAGGAACAAGTATTATCAAACCATACACCAACTTAATTATCACATTATCAGTAGAAAACGAATGAAAAAGATTAGTATTTATATTTTACTATTGCTAGGTATTTCTCTAGTTGCTTGCAACAATAATACCTACTCAAATGCCCTCAAAGAAGAACAACAACTAATTGAAAACTTCATTGCACGACAAGGCATCACTGTGGTGGATGAGAAACCTACTACGATGGAAGCATGGGGTGATAATGTCTATTGGAAAATCCCTGATTACGATAACTATTATTTCCACTTAGTAGAATTAGGCGACACCACAAAAGCTGCTTTAGAAGTAAAAGATATCGTCCTGCTCCGTTATATCCAATACACACTGGAAGCCTATGCAGACACGATGCGTTTTTGGAACTCCGATGATCAACCAGAGCCTACCAAACTGCAATATAAAGTATCTACCGATGCGTCTTGCATGGGTTGGCAAATCGCATTGGAACATATGCAATACTCTGGTGCACAATGCAAAATCATCTGCCCCAGCAAATTGGGATTCTCCAATCAAAACAGTAGCGTGACTCCCTATGGTTATGACATGAAAATTCAAATTAAACGTTTCTAATATTATGGCACTTGTAAAAAGTATTTCCGGTATTCGCGGCACTATCGGTGGTCGCGTTGCAGAGGGTTTGAGCCCCGTAGATGTAGTACGTTTCACCGCAGCTTACGCCACCCAACGTAAAGCGATGATTCCAGACAACAAAACAATTGTAGTAGGTCGTGATGCCCGTTTAAGTGGCGAGATGGTTGACCAATTAGTATGTGGCACCTTGATAGGTATGGGCTACGATGTTATCAACATCGGTCTAGCAACAACGCCTACCACAGAGTTGGCCGTAACAGGTTTGAACGCAGCTGGTGGTATCATTCTCACCGCAAGTCACAACCCTAAACAATGGAACGCCCTCAAACTACTTAATGAGAAAGGTGAGTTCCTCAATGACCAAGAAGGAAAAGAAGTATTGGCAATCGCAGAAGCAGAAGATTTTAACTTTGCAGAAGTAGATGACCTTGGACATATCACACATCGTGACTACCTGCCAGATCATGTGAAGGATGTAATGGCACTCGAGTTAGTGGATAAAGCAGCTATCGAAGCAAAGAACTACACCGTTGCCATTGACTGCGTAAACTCAATTGGTGGTGTAGCTATTCCTGCTATTCTCCGCGCATTGGGCGTAAAGAATATTATTGAGCTCAACTGTGAACCAACAGGTCACTTCGCACATAATCCAGAGCCAATCCCACAAAACTTAACCCAAATTAGTGACCTCATGCGTGAGGGTAAAGCAGATGTGGGCTTCGTGGTTGACCCAGACGTAGATCGTTTGGCTATCATTTGCGAGGATGGTGAGATGTTCGGTGAGGAATACACTTTGGTGAGCGTAGCAGACTATGTACTAAGTCACACACCTGGCAATACTGTAAGTAACATGTCTTCTACTCGCGCCCTTAGCGATGTAACTGTAAAACATGGTGGTTCCTATAGTGCAAGTGCTGTAGGTGAGGTGAACGTAACTACCGAAATGAAACGCACCAACGCTGTTATTGGTGGCGAAGGTAATGGCGGTGTAATCTACCCTGCAAGCCACTATGGTCGTGACGCATTAGTAGGTATTGCCTTGTTCCTCAGCAGTTTAGCACAAAAAGGCTGCAAAGTGAGTGAGCTTCGTGCCACCTTCCCAGACTATTGCATTTCTAAAAACCGTATTGACCTCACTCCAGAGATTGATGTAGATAAAGTACTTGAGGCAGTAAAAGAAAAATATGCTGGCGAACGCATCAATGACCGTGACGGAGTGAAGATTGACTTTGCAGACGGTTGGGTACACCTCCGCAAGTCTAATACCGAGCCAATCATCCGCGTTTATTCAGAGGCAGCAACCATGGAAGAGGCTGACGCTTTGGCTAAGAAAGTGATTGACGTTGTTTGGGCTGTAGTAGGCTAATGGAGATACTTATCACGAACGATGATGGCTGGGGTTCTAAAGGTATCCTCACGCTAGTACGCATCTTGACTCAACTGGGGCACGTGACAGTCGTTGCCCCAGATGGGGCACGAAGTGGTATGAGCAATGCCATCACCGTGCAACAACCTATGTATCTCCGTCCGTTAGATGACCCTAATTGGGGAACGGAAGAGTGGCATAAAAATGCAACTATATATACTACCAATGGTACACCTAGCGATTGTGTTAAACTAGCGTTAGATGTGCTTTTTGCTGGTGATCCGGCTCGTATTAACCTGCTCGCTAGCGGCATTAATCACGGATCCAATGCAGCTATTAATGTCATCTATTCTGGCACGATGGGAGCATGCTTCGTCGGAGCAGAACATGCAATCCCAGCCATCGGCTACTCCATTGATGACCATAATCCAGATGCCGATTTCAGTTATTTTGAGTCATACGTCCTCGAACTAACCCGTCATTTGCTAGAAGAAGGCATGCCGTATGGCGTTTGCTACAATATCAATGCACCTACAGGAGCACTGCAAGGCATTAGATGGACTCGCCAATGCCGTGGATTCTGGCAAAAAGAGATGGAAGAGCGTATCAATGAAAATGGCGAAAAATGCTATTGGCTGGCTGGTGAATTCGTAAATGTAGAACCCGAAGCAGAGGATACCGATATTTGGGCCATGAACAACCATTATGTCAGTGTACATCCTTGCACTATAGATCAAACAGCTTACGCAGAGATTTGATAAATATTGGATTGGTATCCTACTAGGGCTAGCTTTGCCAGCCTTAGTAGGATATCTTTATGTCGAACGTTTCAATCTATGGTACACGTTCGAGGCTTTTGATATGAGTTTGATGGGGCCTATCCTGAGCAAAATTATGCAAGTGGGGATATTCCCAAATTTGGCATTGCTATTTGTATTCTATACTATGGAGGTATGGAGACTAGCGAAAGGTGTATTGATAGGAGCAATACCTTATCTAATTGCAAGTATAGTCTTTATGTCGTAACATAAAAAAGACCTAATTTGAAATACTTTATCATAGCAGGAGAAGCATCAGGCGACCTTCATGGTTCGAATCTGATGAAAGCATTGCGAGTGGAAGACTCGCAAGCATCATTTGTAGGACTAGGTGGTGATAAGATGCGTGCTGAGGGCTGCGATATTCGCGTTGATTACCGTGAAATGGCGTATATGGGAATCATAGCCGTACTTGCAAACCTACATAAAGTAGGCCGTAATCTGCGTACAGCACAACAGGCGCTGCTAACAGAGAAACCTGATATTCTGATACTTATTGATTATCCATCGTTCAATCTTAGAATAGCTAAGTTCTGCCATAAACACTTACCGCAGACAAGAATCATATACTATATTCCCCCTAAAATATGGGCATGGAAAGAGTGGCGTGTACACAAAATTGCCAAATACGCCCATGAGATTCTAGGTATATTTCCTTTCGAACCTGCCTTTTATGCCAAATTTGGCTATCAATGCAGATACGTGGGAAACCCAACTAGCGACTGTATTAGAGAGTTTAAGGAACAATACAGTACGTTGAGAAATAGCAATGAGGTAGTATCTCAGACGCAAAAATCAAAACCTATCATTGCCCTATTACCCGGTTCTCGCCGTAGCGAAATTAGTCATTGTTTGCCTGTCATGTTGGCGGCAGCTAGGAAAGTAGCTGAGGATAAATATCAAATAGTTATTGGGGCGGCACCTGGTATCGATAATGAGTTTTATCAGCCATACCTTAGAGGCGAAGTGTTAACGCGCAACCCTTACGCTACCCTTGCGCAAGCCCAAGCTGCCGTAGTAAATTCAGGCACAGCCACACTTGAGACGGCACTTATTGGCTGCCCGCAAACAGCCGTATATTATATTGCATGCAGTAAGTACTTAGAATGGTTGATAAAACCTATTCTATTCAAAATTAATCACTTTACTCTAGTAAATATCATTCCAAACAAAGAGGTTATACAAGAGTTGATAGCTAGTCGTTTTACTCAGTCTAATATTGAAGCGGAGTTACAACGTCTTCTCTATGATCAACCCTATCGTGAGCAAATGCTATGCGAATATCGCAACGTGCAACTGATTCTAGGAACAGAGCCTGCCCCACAAAACGCAGCGAAAATTATTACACGGTATTAGTAGCTTCCGATATGGCGACACGAAACAATCCCCTTTTCAAGCAAAATCATCTACGCTACATTTTTGTGGCGTTGGGTTGTATAGCCGTTATATTGGGGACAATAGGTGTGGTCGTTCCTGGTTTGCCAACCACCCCGCTTGTCTTGCTAGCATCATGGTGCTTTTATAAAAGTTCGCCGCGCTTACAGGCATGGCTATTACAGTCTTTTCTTGGTAAATACATCAAAGATTATCAAGAAAAGGGAGGAATCACCATAGGGAAACGCATCTCAATCATCGTATTAATGGCGACAATGGTGAGTATATCCATCATCTTTTTTATACCTAATACAATAGTGGATATTATTGTGGGCGTTGCTGGGTTTGTTGGTTGTGTAGTAGTAGGATTTATAGTTCCAAAAGCAAAAGAAAGAGAGAAATGAAAAAGATTTTATTTGTTTGTCATGGTAATATATGCCGCAGCGTTATGGCAGAAATGATTATGCGGTATTTGGTTTCACAACAAAGAATAAACAATAACCAGGCATCAATTGTCATTGATTCCTGCGCTACTTCTCGTGAAGAGATTGGTAACGATATCTATCCGCCAGCCAAACGCTGTTTGGCGACACATGGTGTACCCTTCACCCGCCATGCTGCACGCCAAATTACCCGAGATGATTATGAGCAGTTTGATGCTATCTTGTGTATGGAGGATTATAATATCCGCAATCTTCGCCGCGTTTTGGGTGATGAAATTATGGAACGCGATGCAGCTCTGCCCCAACCTAAAATTCGCCGTCTATTGAACCGCGACGTAGCCGACCCATGGTACACAGGCGATTTTGAAGCCACCTACAGAGATTTGATGGAAGGCTGCAGGGCGTTGCTTAGCGAATAAATTTATTCACTGTTATTTCTCCACATGTATCAAGCGGGAAGTCCTATGTGTATAGGGCTTCCCGCGCGAGTGTGGTTTTGAAAAGAGTTTGTGTGCGAAGATTGAGTTGGAAATTATATCATGAACATACAAACATTACTTCAACTTCCACTCGCGCCATGAGGCATCTAACGATGCAGATGGGGTCACGCAAGGGGTTTGAGGTTTACCATTGAGTAGAATAGATTGTTGGCTCACATTTTTGATGATATATTCACCTAGTTCCTGCAACGTAACTTCACCATTTGTTTCTTGCAACTTTTTCAACAAAAAGTACGTAAACATGCCATGTTTCTCTTCATTATTTGGGTATGCTGTTTCATCTCCTTGTGCTGCAGAGAAAACAACCATGTTACCCTGTGGTTGCCCACTACGAGTCTTGATGGCAATACCACGCGCCGATGCTAACATACCCTCCTCGCGTTTGCTACCAGAGAAACATGCATCCATAAACACAGTTACGTTCTTGGCAGGGATCTTGCCTAAGGCGGCATAGAGATCATCCAGTTTGTAGCCTGTTGAAATATCTGTACCAGTACCATCTACAGGCAACAGATAGGCAGTACGACTACTTTCATCCGGAATACCGTGACCAGCATAATAGAAAATGATTTCCGCATTCTCAAATACTTCACAAATATTTTGTAACCAATTCACTTGCGCTTTGATCTGATTACCTGTAGCATTGGGAACATACTTAATTTGTTTCTCAGGTATGCCCAATGTTTTTATACAATACTCACGAAAAATATTTCCATCATTGAGCGCATATGGTACTGACGCTACAGATTGATAATTTTCGTTTGCAATAATAAGAGCAAAAAGGTTGTGATTTTTTTTATCGTTTATAGGTATATTCTCATCCACTTCAGAGATAAGCGATTTACGTTCAATTTTCACCTCTTCTTGATCTCGACGTTCTAAGTTCATTGTAATGTTACTTCCGACATATTGCCCAAATTGAAGAGGGATATTGGCATCTTCTGCATATTTTCCTAGTTTCTCCGAAAGAGCAATTTGGATGTCCATATTCTCAGCAGCTTCTTGATTAGCAATGAGCTCATAAATTAACTCACGACTTTCACCTGCTTTTAACATCGGTATCGTCAAATGCTCAGCTTCTCCGGATAAACGATTTACATTTTGTGGTAAGGATAATCCGATTTGCACATTTTCTGCAGTTCCTTGATCAGTGTTTTGTACAATAACCTGTAGGCTAAACGGACGGCGGCGCTCTAATGTACCAGATGTAGAACCCAGTACTTTGTAACTAACAACATTAATATGTGGTGATTTAAATTTATGTGTGCCGATAGTAGATGTTATATGCTCTGTACCAAAGCCATTAGGTTCATCTACCACAATATCTAAGATAACTTCCCCTGTCTGGGTTTCATCATTTGCCAATATAGGAATTTCTACCCAATACATTTCACCCGAAGGAATAACTGGCAAAGGTAAATCATTAATGAGAACACCTGCTGAATTTCCTGATAGTTTGGTACGTGCCACACAACCATATCCATCTCCTCGTCCCGTATTGGATATTTGAAAACGGATTTTACAATCTTCATTGCCGTCAATAACATTGTTCTTATCCTTATCTACAAACTCCAAAGTATTAGGTACAATATTCAGCATTGCAGGTACGACTTCTGCTTGAATATGGAAATCCATTGGCACACTAACATTTGATTGAGCAAAGATGGTGATGCTAACACTCACCAACAACAATTGGCTTAATAAAAACTTTTTCATAATTATAACATTTTATTTTAACTAACACGTTGTTAATTTATGGGCAGACAGGGCGAACAGATTGAGCATAAGCACGTCCTTTGGTTAAATCGAAATCTGTTGTTATAATATTATTATTGAAGATGAGACGCCACGCTCCGACTGGGCTAGAAGCATAGAGTGAATTAGACCAATAATGGCCATACACGCCTACATACAGAAGTATGTCGTTGTCGCGGCAACCTGTTGCTGGCAGAAAAATGGAATTCCTATTAGGGCCTGTCACGACATACCCTTTTACTTCATTTATAATTGTCCATGTCCAAGTACAATTCTCACGCAATTCAGTTATTTCTGCATCAGTAGGCATGCGCCAATTTCCACCCCAATTGACTGTAGCAGCATCATCCTCTGATTCTAATTGAGTCAAATTATCAGTAAACCCATTATTACCAACAGTACTATTATTGCAGTACTTAGTCATAGTAGAAGAAGTACCATTACACCATTTGTAGGTACTCCAATTATAAGTGGTCTTTGGTTCTACTTCTCCCCATGCAAAATATTCTCCATATCCTTCCGGGGTACTAGCACCTACGTTCATAGTCGCCCATTTAACACTGAGACCTAAATCAACATACTCATATCCATTTTCATACTTAGGAGCCACATATGTGAAGGATATTTCTTCTCCATATGCAGTACCCTTTTGATTTGTAGCATAAGCACGAGCATAATATGTTAATCCATCTTGTAAATCTGTAAGAGTACATGTGAATGCACCAACACCACTACCAGCCGGTATCTTGGTATCTGATATGGTTGGGTTTGGCAATGTACAATAAACAATACCACATTCTGTGACAGGAGCACCACCTGTAGTTGTCACATTATTTTTATTGATTGTGATAATATTGCTAACAATGCACAATGAGCCCGTTATAACCGTAGGCAATTTCATTTCACTCCATACGGGACGAACTGTACGACCGTAATAACGAGGACCGTTATATAAATGGATATTTGTATTACTATTTCCACAGTCAATATAATATGAACTTGTTGATGAACTCAAAGAACTTGAGTAAAAATAGCCATACGAACCACTATAAGTAGTTCTACTACCATCTTTGTAACCTGTAGTTGAAGGCATAAAAATCGTATTTCCATTTATTTTGCTTGTAATTTTGTATCCTCTTGTACCATTATTTGTTGTCAGCATCCACGTACATTGATTCATCAGTTCTTGCATCTCTTCGCCAGTTGGCATACGCCAATCACCTCCCCAATTAGCATGTGCAGCATCATCTATAGGTTCGAGATACTTCTTATTATCTACAACACCATAATTGCTATCTGTACAATATTTAGTCATTGTCTTTTCAGTACCTTCGCAATAATCATATGTATTCCAGGAATATGTCGTTTTTGGTTCAACTTCTCCCCAAGCAAAATAGTCACCAGTACCTTCTATAGTAGTAGTTCCTACATTATGTGTTGCCCACATTACGCTCAAACCTAAATCCACATACTCATATCCATCATGATAAGTTTTTGATCTCGTAGTAAACGATTTTTCATCACTATAAGCAACACCCTTTTCATTTTCTGCATATGCTCGAACGTAGTAGGTCGTCGCTTCTTGCAAATTGCTCAACAAACACGAGAAAGCACCTACTCCTTCTCCATTTGTAACCTTATTGTCAACTATAGTTGGATTTGGGGATGTGCTAAATACGACACCACGTGTAGTAACATCTAAGCATCCGTCATAAGTAACTTCCGCTTCAATAGTAGCATCATCTGTAGAGTACTTAGTAGGTTCTACAATTGTTATAGTAGGCAACGATTTCTTTATTGTAGTAAATGACACTTCATCACCATACGAAATTCCAAGTGAATTTATCCCATAAGCTCTAACATAATATGTTACGCCATCTTGTAAGTCAGTCAACGTACAGGTGAACGCTCCCACACCGCGTCCTTTTTGCATAGTCATATCCGACATTGTAGGAGCAGGAGATGTGCTATAACATACACCACGCTCTGTTATAGCAGAACCACCATCACCTGTAATGCTACCCCCAACTACAGCAGAAGTACAAGTAATGTCCGTTGCGGAAGTAGTAGTTATTGGGAAATTTAGGATGGTCATTGTCGTAAAACTAATCTCTTGTCCATATGCAGTACCATTCACATTCTCAGCATACGCTCGGACATAATATGTTGTTCCACTTTGTAGATTAGTAAGATTACATGTAAATTCTCCTATTCCATTACCGCCTGCCACTTTCGTATTGGATATAGTAGGATTTGGTGAAGTATTATATACTACACCACGCTCTGTCACATCTCCACCACCATCATTTGTAATATTACCACCTACAATAGCCGAAGTATTAAATATATTCGTTGCTTCTTTTGTTGTGATAGTAGGTAGAAGAATTTCTACAGTGGTTAAACTTACTTCATCACCATACGCAATACCTTTGCTATTTTTGGCATATGCACGGACATAGTATGTAGTATTATTAGATAAATTAGTCAAGTTAATAGAGAACGAACCTAGCCCCTTTCCTGATGCAATCTTTATGTTTTCTATAGTGGGACCAGCCATTGTTGAATAGCAGATTCCGCGCTCAGTAACCTCCAAGCCACCATCTGCTATTACACTACCACCAACCGTTGCCGAAGTATATGAAATATTACTTGGCGGAGTAGTTGTAGTTATTGTAGGAAGTTTGTATTCATTTGTCGTAAACGATATTTCTTCTCCATAAGCAACACCTCTTTGATTAATTGCATATGAACGAGCATAATAGGTAGTACCATCTGCCAAGTCTGTTAAATTTATCGTAAATGTTCCGTCACCACTTCCAGCAGTAACCTTTCGACTTTCTATAGTTGGGGTCTTAGTTGTGGAATAGCACATGCCTCTCTCTGTAACAGTTAGACCTCCATTTGAAATAACCGTACCACCTATCGTAGCTGAAGTATAAGATACATTGGTTGGAGCACTAGTTGTAATAGTAGCTAACGCATATCCTTTTGTTGAGAAGGATACCTCTTTGCCATAACTTGTGCCTTTCTTATTAATGGCATAAGCTCGAACATAATAGGTGGTATTATCCACTAGATTTGTCAAATCAATAAAGAATGATCCAGCTCCTTTTCCTGAAATAATTTTAGTATTTTCGGTAGTTGGGTTAGGAGATAGTGAATAACAAATACCACGTTCAGTAGTTTCAGGATCACCATCTGTTCCGACATTACCACCTACAGTCGCCGAAGTATATGAAATATTAGTTGGCTTAATCGTAGTGACAGTTGGCAATTTATATCCCTTTGTCATAAACGATTGTTCGTCTCCATAAGCAACGCCTTTTTTATTAATCGCATAAGCTCGGACATAATAGGTGGTGCTATCTGTTAAGTCTTCCAAGTTGACAGAAAAAGAGCCAGTTCCTTTACCAGAAGTAATAAAAGGACTATTTTCTAGTGTTGGATTTTCTGAAGTAGAATAACAAATACCCCGTGTGATTACTTCTGTTCCGCCATCTGCAGTAACGGAACCACCAATCGTTGCGGAAGTATATGAAATATTAGTTGGCCTAATCGTGCTAACCGTTGGCAATTTATATCCCTTTGTCATAAACGATACTTGATCGCCATAACTTATACCTTTTTTATTAATAGCATACGCGCGGACATAATAGGTGGTGCTATCTGTCAAATTTGTCAAATTAACAGGGAAGGAACCGATTCCTTTACCAGAAGTAATAAACGGACTATTCTCCTTCGTTGGATTTTCTGAAGTAGAATAACAAATACCCCGTGTGATTACTTCTGTTCCGCCATCTGCAGTAACGGAACCACCAATCGTTGCGGAAGTATATGAAATATTAGTTGGCCTAATCG
>JAZNMT010000073.1:0-2750 GCA_045579895.1 Paludibacteraceae bacterium | reverse complement strand
TCGCTCTTGAAGAATTTGATCCCTGATAAAGTGCGTATCCCTGCGTTTATCGTGGTGATTGCTACTTTCGTGACGATGGTGCAACTCTTGATGCAAGCATATTTGCCTGCTATCTATGAGGTGTTGGGTTTGTTTATCCCGCTGATTGTGGTGAACTGTATCGTGCTTGGTCGTGCTGAGGCGTTTGCTGCTAAGAACACCGTGGGCTTGTCTGCTTTGGACGGTCTGGGTATGGGTCTTGGTTTTACGCTGGCATTGACTTTGATTGGTGCAGTGCGTGAGTTGCTGGGTACAGGTTGCGTCTTCGGACTGAACCTCTACAGCGAGACCTATGGTATGTTGATTTTCGTGCTCGCTCCTGGTGCGTTCATCGTATTGGGCTACTTGATGGCATTGGTACAAAAACTGCTTAAAAAATAACATTACCGCAGAGCGGCTAAAGTCGTTCAACATAGTTCAATGTAGTTCAATATGGTTCAACATTGTATTTCATGGAAACAACACTGAACAATACTGAACAGCGCAGAGCGCTACTGAACAATTTTGAACTATTTTAATCGCAAAGCGATAAAAATAATAAAGATTATGGTATATTTCTTGATATTTATCTCTGCGATATTCGTGAATAATATCGTATTGAGCCAGTTCTTGGGTATCTGTCCTTTCTTGGGCGTAAGTAAGAAAATCAATACTGCGCTGGGTATGGGTGCAGCCGTGTTGTTTGTCATGACATTGGCAACATTGGTAACTTACCTTTTGCAACAACTCTTGAACGCATGGGGCTTGGGCTTCTTGCAAACCATTCTGTTTATCTTGGTGATTGCTGCGCTGGTGCAGATGATTGAGATTATTCTCAAGAAGATCTCTCCATCTTTGTACCAAGCATTGGGTGTGTTCTTGCCCTTGATTACTACCAACTGCTGTCTGCTTGGTGTGGCTATCATGGTGGCAAGTGGTACATATAAACTGCCTATGGGCGCAGAACCTGGTTTATTGACAGGTCTCTTCTTTGCTATCGCTACTGCTTTGGGCTTTGCGTTGGCATTGGTATTGTTCGCAGGTATGCGTGAGCAATTGGCATTGGCTAAAGTGCCAAAAGCGATGCAAGGTACACCTATCGCTCTTTTGACTGCTGGCCTCTTGGCTATGGCATTCATGGGATTCAGCGGCGTGGTATAATCCCAAAATGTATATCTCTACAAAAAAGCACTTACTCAGGTAGGTGCTTTTTTGTAGCTATTTGTGCCCGTTGTGCCGTACAGGGTAGGTACTACTGCCAATTGTATGAAGTTAGGTGTGTTCCCTCAAAAAGCACTTTTCTTAAGATTGCTTTCTTTCACAGGTTGTCTTGATTCCTGAAAAAGTTGTCTCCCTTCCTAAAAAGGTTGACTAATATTCTAAAATTGTTGACTCCATTCCTAAAAAGATTTACTCCCTATTGCTTATCTTTTATTGCGTTTTACACTCAATAAACACAAAAAATGCACTTTTCCAAAAAAAAAAAGTGCTTTTTTCTTTACAAACTGACAAGTTTTAGCAGTTTGATGTAGTAATTTTGCAGCCGAATTCAGAAATGAATATATGTTTAACCTTTAAATAATGTGATTATGGGACTATTTGATTTTCTCTTTGGCTCTGATGAGAGCACAACCAATGGACTATTTGACATCGAAGACTACCGCAGCATTCATGAAGACCGTCGTCACCGTGCAGGCGGTTCTGGTAACTGGAGTTCTCGCGAAGATTGGGACTGTGACGACTACGATAGCGATGGTATGTCGGAATTTGATTCGTATGAGGATAGTGATTTTTAATGCAACCTTCACTACAATCTTCGGCACAATCTTCGCGCGAAGAAACTTTTTTCAAAAAAAATACACTCGCACGGGAAGCATAGTAAACATTACACTTCCCGCATGTTGCATATACCATTTTACCCTCCACATTCTCCAATCTTCGGCGCAAAACCCCTTCCGTGCCGAAGATTTTTGCAGCATTATTATAGAGGCACGTTTATAGAAAGCTACAAAAAGCCCACAGATCTCCTATGGTGGTCCCGAAACTTGTAGGTAATTTTCGGAATGATTAGAAAACATAATCTGTCATAAAAATATTTGTCTATATCACAAAAAAGTATTACCTTTGCAGGGTAAAAATGCGGATAACCGCAAAAATACCCCACAAAGTATGAAAATCGAGCGGAAAAGACACCTACAAAGACTCATCAATAGTCGAATCACGTCCTTTTAGATAGAATAAATCTATTATAATTAAGCCAAACTTTCGACACAATCGTCTTATCTCGCCCAATGAGCTCGAACGAGTAATCGCAAGCGATTTTTCGGCACTCACAAACTTTTTTCAAAAAAATACAATCACGCCGGAAGCCTAGTAAACACTACACTTCCCGCGTGAGTTATTAGTCATACTACGAATTAAATCTATTTTCTTGTCACGTGCCTGAAATTTATCAAATGTGTATCACCTACGGACTTTTCTGAGCCAGTATAGATGATATTCATGCTCAACAAATCATCTTTGAGCAGCCCTTTGAGATAATCCAGTGAATTCATAAAGTCTGGATGAAAACGCTCGGCTGACTTGATTTCGTATGCATGTATTTTGCCTGCCTCTTCTTGCAAGATATCTACTTCTCTGGATTTATCTCGGTAGAATAAGATATTCTTTTCCAATCCTTGGTTATAACGCGCTTTCAACATATCACAAACTACCATATTCTCAAATATCGC
>JAZNMT010000072.1:0-12171 GCA_045579895.1 Paludibacteraceae bacterium | reverse complement strand
GAACGATCGTATGTCGTTGACGGCTTCCGTAATGTCGGACCCCCATTCCAATTCGAGTACTACAAGACTGACGTTATCTTTACTGGTAGAGTTGATATACTTCAGGTTATCCACCGAAGTCAAACTATTCTCCATGATTTTAGAGACGTTGGTCTCTATCTCGGACGCCGACGCACCTGGATAGGTAGTCATCACCATCACATATGGTGGGTCCATCTCAGGGAATTGATCCACAGGCAGTTGCACGAAGCAGAACAGACCTATGATCATCACCGCAACGAACACCAGCATAGTCGTTACGGGATTCTTAATCGCGGTTTTATAAATTGCCATAATTCTTTCAGAAGTTTAAAGGTTTTAAGAGTTCTAAAAGTTTTAAAGGTGAGTTGACCCTTAAAACAGCCCAAAGGGCGACTAAAACTATTAAAACTTTTTCAACATTACTTTACTTCAATTTTCACTCCGTCAACCAGTTTGTGTTGACCTACGCTGATGTATTCTACACCTGCTTTAATTTCAGGTGCAATGATTTCAATGTTCTCGTCAAAGCGTTGTCCGAGTTTCACGCTTACGCGCTTAGCGTAGCCGTTGTCGTTGATGAACACATAACGTTCATTTGAGCCGAGCAGTTTCTCTACCGATTGATAAGGCACTACGATGGTGTTCTCTTTGCCCAGACCGAGGGTAGTAGTCACGTACATACCGCCACGCAACTTCTCGCTCGCATTAGGGATAACCACCTTGCATTGGAAGGTGTGACTTGCAGCATCGATGGTAGGATAAACCACCTCAATCGTTGCAGGGAAAGTCTCATTGGGATACACTTCGCTTTTCACGGTCAGGCGCATACCCTCTTTAATCATTGGGTAATAAGTCTCTGGCACTGCAATCAATGCTTTCAGTTTCTTTACTTGTGTGAGCACCACGATTGGCTGACCGCCATATAACTCGCCATCCTCGTAAGTCTTAGCAGAAATAACGCCGTCGAATGGCGCTTTTACATAGGTGTTTTGCTCCAAGAAAGCGAGGTTTTGCTTGAGTTGGTCGTATGCCACTTTTGTCTGGTCGTATGTCTGTTGGCTTACGCTTCCTGTTTCTAGTAATGCCTCCAAACGTCCCACCTCGATTTCGAGATTAGCCAGTTGGATTTTTTGTGTAAGATACTGTGTTTGGTCCATACGTACAAGCATATCTCCTGCTTTCACCTCATCGCCTACTTCGACGAAGATATGCTCTATCTTACCTGTCAGCGATGGTGCTACGTTTTGTGTCACATAGCCCTGTAAGTTTGTAGAAATATTGAGCACGCGCTCAATCTCTTTTTCTTGGAGGGTTATTGTCCCCACTACCTCCACGCGCTCAGCTTCTTGTTGAGTTGCTTGAGCATCTTTCTTGCCGCAACCAATCAAACAAACTGCGGCAGCCATCATTAATACAATCTTTTTCATTTATCGTTTTAGTTTTTGAAATTATCATTGTTTTTTTCTAGAGGTTCTAGTAGAACTAGTTGCTCTAGATTGTTTATAGGTTTAGGAATTTCTCGAGTTCCACTTCTGCATTCACCAGTGTGAGTACTGCTTGCACATAGGTGGATTGTGCTGTAATAAGATCGTTGCTTGCGTTCACGAGGTCGAGGTTGCTGGCAACGCCTTGTTGGAATTTTAGTGAGGTGTTGTCAAATACGCGTTGTGTTACGTCCATGTTCTCTTGCTCGTTGGTGTATGTTTCATACGCATTTTGCAGGTTATAGCGCAATTGCTCATTTTGGATTCCGAGGTTATCGGTTGTTTCCTCAAATGTGTTTCGTGCTTCTTCCAATGCGATTTTCTTCTCTACGACGCCTGCAGCGCGCTTACCTGATGACCAGAGTGGCATGCTCACTTGTACGCTCAGCGCGTTAGGAGGGGTCATATTAAAGCCTTCTTTCTTACCGAAATAGTCTTTTTCGCTGTATTGATAGCCCACACCAATTGTAGGTCCATAGGCCCAACCTGCCATATGTACATTCTTCTTCGCCAATTCTACATTTTTGGCAAGTGTTTGATAGCTGAGGTTATTTTCCAACACGAAGTCTTTGCCCAACAATGTTACTATAGCTTCTGCACTCAGCATATCGCTGAGTTGGGTGGTGAGGGTCAGTTCGGTTTCTGCTGGAACGTTCAGCAGCACTTTCAGCGCATTGATTGCCAACTGTGTCGAACGCTTGTTAGCATTGATGTTATTCTTTAACGTATTCACGCGCACGAGGATTTGGTCGGCAGTTGTCTGCTCTGCTGCACCCACCTCTACTGAGCGTTGTGTCATAGCTGCCAACTCCTCGATATTCTTGAGTGAAGAGTCCAGGAGTTTGACTACATCTTCCAGTACGAGGACTGACGCGTAACTAGATTTTACATTTGCTCGGAGGTTGTCCTCGCTGATTTCTAGGTTTAGTTTTTGCATTTCAATAGCGGTGTTGTTGAGCAAGGCTCCAACGATAGCCTGTCCGTTGATACCTACTGAGGCAGTGATGCCCAATGTCCCATTATCAGGCATTTCAATAGGCATACCACCAAAGTTCATTTTGTAGCCCATCATAGATTGGTATGCCCACGACATATCCACCGATGGTAGCATGGATGCGATGGTTTGCCACCTAGTGGCATAAGCTTTTTGTACGGCGAGGTCAGCATTCTTCAGCGAACGGTTTTGTGCCACTGCATAGTCTTGCGCCTCTTGCAGACTGAGGTTTAGGGTAGCGGGTACCTCTTTCTCAGGTGCTCGCTTGGTGGCAGCCATCACATGGTCGGCTGCCATTATGTTTGCTGTCATAGCAAACATACAAACTAATACTACAATTTTTCTCATCTTTTATTATTATATTACCTATTTATTATTTACTTCTTTTTGTATGGTTTCTAACCCTTCTACGGTGAACATACCACGCAGTAAGATGTCCATGGTTGTTTTTCCAAAATGTCTCACGTCTTGTGGTTTCATCTTCAGCCTTTCCGCGCGCTCTGCCAACATCAGATGTGTATCCAGCAACAACATTGCAGCCACCTCTATATCTATTTCCTTGCGGAATATTCCTTCGCCTTGTCCTTTCTTCAAGAATTGTACCAGAAACTGTTGCATCATTTTGCGCATGCGTTGTAGGTGTTCTTGGTGAAGTGTGGGATAATACTTCTTCAGGTCGTATAACATCGGTGGTGTTTGATGCGTACTTTTCTCGGTTTGTTTAGCTATTTTCGTCCAATCCACGATACATTGCACCACCGTTTTGTCCATCACTAAATGCTGCACTTCTCGTGTCATTTTCTGTTCGTTTACATGAAGTATTTCACCTACTAGCTCATCTTTCGAGGGGAAATACACATAAAATGTCTTTTTGGATATACCCAATTCCTTGCATAAATCATCTATGCTGACCGAACGTATTCCCACTTCCTGCATACGTGGGGTGGCCGCTTTCAGTATTTCCTCTTTCAAATTAGCCATATTGCGCATTTTACAAAAACCGTGCAAAAGTACTACTTTTATTTGGAATAAGCAAAAATTTTAGGAAACTTTAACACTTTTGTAGTTTCCGAGTAGCAAAATGTTGGTTGGGGGATCGTTTAGGGTTTAAGGATTAATGGAAGGGGATAGAAAAAGAGTTGGATTGTGTCCAACTCTCTAGCCTCTAGCCTCTCACCTTTAGCCTCTAGCCTCTTACCTCTATTATCTCTTTCTGCCTTGTGCATCGTAGATGCCGTTGGCAGTACGGATGATAAGCTGATTATCAATGAGATATTTCTGTGTATCGGTATTGGTGTCGCCGTTGATGTTGTCCACAGCAGTGGAAGTGCTTTGTGGGTCAATGACTAGGAAGAAGCGACTTTCCGATGTGCCTGCGTTGATAGTAGTTGTGTAATTGTCTAACAGCATATTGGTATGTACGCCCGTTTGATTATCCACTAAAGTGACGGATACACCGTCTGTGCCGTCAGGCATGCTGAATGTATATTCGCCTGTGGTGTTTACCTGCACGCCTACAGGGATAGTGGTCTTAGCCGTTGGTAGTACGCTACCTGCCAATTGTATTTTCTCTTCTCCAGCCAGGGTATAGATATTTGTACCGCTGCCCAGCATTTTGGTAAGGTCCTTGTTCAGATCGAATGCTTCGGTTGCTCCCTCGGGCTGCATGGTGATGAATGTCTGATCTATCTTGTTGGTAGCCGTTTGTTGCAACTCTAAGCGGAAAGAGTAGGAGTCTCTCTCGCTGTCTGCGTTTTTACGCGCAGCTACACTGGCAGGAGTGGTGAGTGTCCATGTTGCCCAGTTGATAGTACCTGCATACTGCACCATGTATGAATGTAAGGACTTGAAAGGTACTTTTTCGTTTTGAGCGGAGGTTACACGATAGGTGTTATCATCTGTAATATATTCGTAGTAGAAGAATACATCGCTCTGTGTAAGCGTTTGCGTATTATCTGCATACGATGGTGCGCCAATCATATGCCAGTTGCTGTCGTACACTTTGCGGTTGTCCTCTTCGATGTTACATGCATACGCTTCTAGTGTGTCGGTTACATTTTGCATATTGCCATCAATCTGTTCAATTGTATTTATGGATGGGAAATAGAGGCGTGCAATTTCGCTATCTTCAAATACTCCCATATTGGCAATGCCGCGGTTAAGTGCGAGTACGTAGCCTTGGTTTGCTTTAAGAATACCTTTAGTTCCAGTGGTATCTGATACCCAACGCCAATAAGAAGGACCATCTGTCCAATATCCATTTTCTGCACGGCCTTTTCCATCGTAATACTCTATAATCCAATGTTTTCCGTAGTCTCCAAAACCAAACACATCCGATATGCGCACATCAAATGGGAAGGAAATCCAATAATATAGTCTCTCCCATTCTGTCTTGTTGAGGTCCTCAAGATGTTCTTTGGTAAATGTCATGGTAGCATATATATTGAACCCTCCATCTTTTGTGATAGTTGACTTTACTTGTGTAGCCTTATCTTGATTGGTACGATCAAGCAGTACATCAATACCTACGTTTGCGTCGTATTCATTATCGGGTATAATCATGACCATTGTTTTGTTAATCTTGAAGTCATAGATTACGCGTACAGTATAGGTGTTGGAGCCTTCACCATAAATCATTGGTTGTGGGGTGTTAAGGAAATCTTGTGTCTGTCCATTATATGAAGCTTGTATGCTTTGTAATGTGCTACCAGGTTTGATGCCTTCAATATCTGCTTCATATATCCAGTTCTTCTGCTCTTTTAATTCTGCTGATAGTGTTTCGCTATTCGTATAATTAGCTATGAGATTGTTAGTCTCCTCAGTTTTTATGTATGCACGACTTACTTGGTTTGTTTTTTCGTCCCATGTCCAACGAACGTTGGCGTCTGCTGGTAATGTACCATCTGTACCGGTATAAGCGTCTTGTCCTAATTCCGTAGAGATGACAGCACCATAGTCATTAGCTATAATAAACTTCACATTGTTGTTATGCCCAGGGTCTTTACTATTTTGGATGATGTCAATCTGGCGGCAGAAATAGTGCGTGTATCCGCTTCCTTCGTAGGAGGAACGGGTCATGAGGTTGGTTGATAGTGTGTAGTTTCTCCAACCTCCTTCTGCGTTGTTGGTGCGGATATAGTAGTTGCCGTTGTACAATTGTACATCGTTTTCGTAGTCAATAGAAGGAGTACCAGCATTATTGATTTTAACTTTGAATGTCCATACTCCTCCAACATTATTATTGTCGATAACATCTATCTCAGCAATTGACGTACTATTTATCGATTCCCAATTCGTCTCGCCAAGCTTTTCCAATCGCAATGATGCGTTCTCTGGACTTTCGGCGATGTGCAAACTTACAATTTGTTCTTTAATGCCAGCGCGGATGATATCAGAATAATATTCAGTTTCATCTTTTGTGTACACCAAACGACAGTCGCCCTCAAATCCAGGAGCATCATCCCAAGAACCATAGAATTTATGATTGTTCCCATCTTGTTTATTTACTAATATATAGCAGTTGATGCTACTGAGAGGTATTTCATATGCGAGGCTGATAGTTCTATAGTCTGATGACGCGAACGAGTTTGCGTTAGCGCGTTTCTCAAAATGGATGGTGTTATGACCAGCAGGTACCTCGCAACGATAGTATACATTTAGGTCTCCATTTTTATCTGTAGCTTCTCCGATAGGGACCATTTCTAGAATTGCGGTGTCCTGTTGTATTTGAGAACGACTATGGTATGCCCGTAGGTAGTTTGTCCCGACTTTGTCATGCCAGGTGGATTTTGGCATTGCAAGATATACGGTGTGTGCGCCTTTTGTTTTGTAGTTGTCATCTAGGATAGTGGCTGAACTAATCTCCAATATTGGATCACCAGACTCAGGTGTGATTTCAAATCTGTTATCTCCTTGTCGAATCATAATGTCTCCATTATATGCTTCGTTGTATGGAGTACTGAATAAAGTTACCGTGTCGCCTTTAGGAATAAAATAAGTAGTATCATTTTTTAAAGAAGGAGAGAAGTATTGAATACCTCCATACACAAAACCATAAGGACCGAACTTCGATTTGTACAATGTGACAGCATATGTAGGAGGCATATATGTTTCCCAATGGGTGGAGGCGGTCGGAATAGTGTTATTTCCTGCTCCAATGAAAAGGTTTTTTGGGGAACCAGAGATGTTAGCATCGGCAGTCCCAGTGTAACCATATAATGCATCGTAGTTGTTTACTGGGTCTGTTTGATTAGGTCCATACGCGCCTATATATATATTCGCATCTTCATTCGCTGGGTCAAGTTTCATACGATAGAATATAACATCAGCTTTAGGGTTAGATGTAAAATCTTTAGGCCATTCACATTCGTATATACCATCATTATCATCATCGGTCATGGATTCCCAATGGCTTACACCATCTTGTGTGAATTTGGCAGCGAAGCGAGCGTCATCGGTATCCCAATCTGCAAGTGGTTGGAAGTGAGGACGTAGGTCAAATAGATTTTTGTCGTTATCAATTTCTATCCAGTCAGTTCTATTGTAAAGTTGTGTTCCGTTTGACGCAAATCGTCCAAACATAAGTTTTGTAGCTGCACCTGGAATAGTAACTACGTAATAATCAGTGTTGTTAGGTACCTGCGACATTAATTCCCATTCGCTATCTCCGTCAGTTTGATATTTAACAGCAAATTTTTCATTACCTCCTTTTGTCCAATAGTTATTAGGGCGGAAGTAGATGTCGATGTCGGTTGTCGCATCGAAATTGGCTTGAATAGTTCCCGCACCTTTGGCTTTGATGCGAGTGATTGTGTTTTCTGGGTTGAGGATAGTAATATTTCCCTCTCCTTCGACAACCGTCCATCCCGTAAATCTATATCCAGGATTAGCAGTAGCAGTAATCTCGGAAGAAGCATTAATCTGACCTACAGAAGTAGAAGGGTGACTAACACGACCATAATTGGTGTTATTGGATTGAATTTTGACGGTGTGTAACGCTTCTTTGAAATACGCAGTTACTGTACCATCTTTGGTTGCTGTGATTGTGGTTGTAGCATGACTGTTAGGGGTAGCTACTACACCATCTGTTACACCCCAGTTGCTGAAAGCATAGCCGTCGTATGGAGTTGCAGTCACTTGTAAACCATTCTCGTCAATATTTTGCTGCCCACTTGGGTCAACAGTACCAAACTTTTCTGCTCTGATAGTGACGATATATGCATAACTATGCGTTATTCCAAAAATGAGGAATAGCGAAAGTACAAAAAGTCGTGTGAAAGGATTAATCTTTATCATAATAATCAAAGAAACCCTCTTTATGAGAGGGAATATAGTTATTTGAGTTGTAATTTCGTTTTTCTTTGTCGCAGATACATTCCAGCCGCCATAACTGCAGCGAAGAACAACATTACCCACGCTTCTCCTACAGGTTCTTGATAAGCAGGGTTAGGATCGTCTGGGTGCCAGAAACCATCTGGGAATTCGTCGTTGAAGATGTCATCATCTCCTTCTCCGGGAACACCTGGGGTGCCGTTGTATCCCTCTCCGTCTTGGCCAATGGGGTCAGAAGGCGGGCTCTTTTGGCTAGGGACTGCACCACTGAAAGGACGATAAATAGTGGATTGGTAAGGAGAATAAGTAGGTAACTCGTAAGATGATTGGGAACTTGCCCCATACGAATATACTTGAGCGTTGATGGAACCAATATTACATAAGCACATAATGACACATATCATAACGATATGCATCCATCTAATATATGTGAGATTATTGTGTGTTTGATGTGTTTTTGGTGCCATGGTAACTAAAAAATAGCTATCACTCAAATCGCCTGCAAAGTTACTACTTTTTTTTGAACTGGCAAAATAAAAGTTGAAAAAAATACAAAAAATATCTATATCTGTCTATTGAAGGGTAAAATGACAACTAAATGAGTAGAGGGTGGAAGGGGGGTGTTTGGGGTATATCAGTGTCAGAACAATGATATAAAAGGTATTTGAATAACTAACTTATCACTAACTTATCACTAATTAATCACTAATATATATCTAACTTCCGAAAAGATTCCGGAAAGGAACTCAACATGGACGTATGTGGCGGCTAGCATAGTACAACTATGCCGCACTATGCAGCCCATTTGCAAGAAAATCGCACTTGAAAGTAAACTTTCGCGCGATTTTCTTGCAAATGTGCATTTTTTGTTGTACCTTTGCAGGCGATTTTGAAAAGAGGATAAATTTGACTGCTTGCAACCTCTATAAAAGAATGCTAAAAACTTGTTCCACAAGACTCAAACAGTCGCTTGTGGATTTTTTTGACCGTAACAAAAGAAAATGAACTACTTATTTACATCGGAAAGTGTCAGCGAAGGACACCCAGACAAAGTGGCAGACCAAATCAGCGATGCCATCCTAGATCAATTCTTAGCACTAGATGCTAATTCACATGTGGCATGCGAGACCATGGTTACCACCGGACAAGTGATAGTGGCAGGCGAAGTGTCAAGCGAGAAATATGTTGATATTCAGCAGACTGTACGCAAAACTATCGCCGAGATAGGTTACACAAAGTCTGCCTATAAGTTCGAAGCCGAGAGCTGCGGCATCCTGACTGCGTTGCATGAACAAAGTGCCGATATCGCCCGTGGCGTAGATGGGCAAGGAACAGAAAATATAGGCGAACAAGGTGCCGGCGACCAAGGTATGATGTTTGGTTACGCAACGGAAGAAACCGAAAACTACATGCCTCTGACCCTGGATTTAGCCCACACCTTAGTATATACGCTCGCACGCGTGCGTAAAGAAGGCAAAGAGATGACCTATCTGCGTCCAGACGCCAAAAGTCAGGTGACAATGGAATATAGCGAACAAGGTGAGCCACTTCGTATAGATACAATAGTAGTGAGTACTCAACATGATGAGGATGTGACACAAGAGCAGATAAAAGCCGATATCCAACGCGTGCTGCTGCCTCGCGTGGCTAAACGTGATGCTAGATATGCAGAACTGTTGAAAGGTGACTTTAAGTTGTTGGTGAACCCCACCGGTAACTTTGTGATAGGTGGTCCTCACGGTGATACAGGTTTGACAGGCAGAAAAATCATTGTGGATACCTACGGCGGTCGCGGCGCCCACGGTGGTGGCGCCTTCTCAGGCAAAGACCCCTCGAAAGTGGACCGTTCGGCAGCATATGCCGCACGCTGGATAGCGAAAAACATGGTTGCTGCAGGCGTGGCACGCGAAGTGTTGGTGCAAATCAGTTACGCTATCGGTGTGGCACAGCCCGTTAGCGTATGCGTGAATACCTACGGCACCGCCAAAGTGGCTATGAGCGATGGTGAGATGGGAAATAAAGTAAACGAACTCTTTGATCTCCGTCCTCAAGCCATCATTGAAGCACTGAAACTGAAACAACCTATGTACGAAGAAACAGCGCGCTACGGACATATGGGACGTACCAATGAAGTGGTCACAAAAACATTCGTGGACAACGGACAAGTGATAGAACGCGAAGTGGAACTCTTCACCTGGGAGAAACTGGATAAGGTGGAGGATATACGGAAAGCGTTTGGCATTTAGAGAACGCTGCGCTACTGTTTAGTGTTTAGAGTATAAAGCTTATTGGAGGATATGACAAAGAAGAAACAATCCTGGTTGGTGGTGGGTATCGTGCTACTGGCATTGGTACTTGACCAAGTGTCGAAAGTGTATATCAAGACACATTTTCAGTTGGGTGAGGCACGCGAAGTGTTCTCGTGGTTTTGGATTGTGTTCGTAGAGAATAATGGAATGGCCTTTGGCATCGAATGGTTTAGCAAACTGCTTCTGACGCTGTTCCGCATCGTGGCAGTGGTCGTGCTGGGCTGGTATATTCATACGATGATTCATAAACAGACGGTGCGCGTTGGCTACTTGACGACCGTAGCAATGGTTGTTGCAGGCGCGTTGGGTAATATTATTGACTGCGTTTTCTATGGCAAGATATGGGGCTATGCCGATTGGTTCTATGGTCGGGTGGTGGACATGCTATACTTTCCGTTGATTCGCAACGCGGCAGGAGAGTGCATCTTCTTCCGTCCAGTATTCAATATAGCGGACTCCTTTATCACGGTGGCAGTGATACTGATTCTCCTTTTCTATCGCAAGGATCTAGATCATTCATTATCCGCAATCAGTAATCGGAAAGAGGAAGACAAGAAGTGAAAAGTAGGCTACAAATAGGAATCTTGCTGCTATTGTGTATGGCTATGATGGGTTGCCGTCCGAGAGGCGTGCTGTCCAATAGTGAGATGCGTGAAGTGCTTTATGATTTGCATCGCGTGGATGGTGCCTTGCAAACGGCAGGTTATGTACATGGACATGACAAGGAACAAGCTGCGTACTATCAGTCTGTACTAGACAAACACGGAGTGACGCAAGCACAGTTCGACTCGTCGCTCGTTTGGTTTACCGATAATCCGCAGATATTCAATAAGATTTATCCGAAGGTTATAGACCGATTGCAGGCAGACTACGATCACGAGGCCGCTCTGCGTGATGAACGCATGGAAAAACAGAAGAACAGTCGAAAACAGCGACAGGGAGAAGAAGACCAATCTTCCGCCGCCGCAACACAACTACGCCCAATCGAAGAAATACAAAAAGAATACCTATTTGGCATCGAAAACCCGTGGAAAAAGTGGGAGTATAAAGATTTTTGCGAAAAAAATGTCATAATATTTGGTCAATTGGAAAAAAAGTAGTACCTTTGCACGCTTTTTCGGCTAATTAGGTTTATGTGCCTATTAAACCCGTAAAAATTGAACAACTAAAACTTTATTTATATTAATTCGCTATGCTGGGCAGTTGTGGCTCGCAAGTGGGCGCGTAAAGTGGTCTGTCGGCATGGTCAAAACAAACAAAAACAAATGGATACATTAAGTTACAAGACTGTATCAGCAAACAAAGCAACCGCTCAAAAGGGCTGGGTTGTTGTTGACGCTGAGGGCCAAATTCTTGGCCGTATGTGCTCGAAGGTAGCAAAAATCCTTCGTGGCAAGTACAAACCAAACTTCACTCCAAATGTTGACTGTGGTGATAATGTAATCATCATCAACGCTGCTAAAGTAGAGTTGACAGGCAACAAGTGGAATGATCGCGTTTATGTTCGCTACACTGGTTTCCCAGGTGGCCAACGTGAGATGACTCCTGCACAAATGTTGGAGAAAGGTGCAGATCGTTTGATCAAGAAAGTGGTAAAGGGTATGCTCCCTAAAAACCGCCTCGGCCGTCAAATCATCGGCAACCTATACGTTTTCGAAGGTGCAGAGCACGATAAGCAAGCACAACAACCAGTACAAATAGATATCAACACCCTTAAATAATTGAAGATATGGAAATGATTAATGCATTAGGACGTCGTAAAGCAGCAGTAGCTCGCGTTTATGTACAAGAAGGTACCGGCAAAATCACAATCAATGGCCGTGATTTGGAGGTATATTTCCCAAGCCCAATTCTTCAATACGTGGTTAAACAACCATTGAACAAGTTGGAGGTTGCTGAGAAATACGATATCAAAGTAAACCTTGATGGCGGTGGCTACAAAGGTCAAGCAGAGGCACTTCGTTTGGCCATTGCTCGCGCTTTGGTGAAAATCAATCCAGAAGATAAGCCAGCATTGAAGGCAGAAGGTTTC
>JAZNMT010000071.1:0-7245 GCA_045579895.1 Paludibacteraceae bacterium | reverse complement strand
GTCACCCAAGAAGTCGCTAGATACAACTGCATCCTCAGTGTAACCAAGTACACCCTTCAACTCGCCTTCAGCAGCCTCTTTCATAGCTGCGCAGATCTCAGCATAAGTAGCTGGCTTAGCCAAATTAACAGTAAGGTCAACTACAGAAACGTCCAAAGTAGGAACGCGCATAGACATACCAGTGAGTTTGCCGTTCAACTCAGGAATAACTTTACCTACAGCTTTAGCAGCACCTGTAGAAGAAGGGATGATGTTGCCAGAAGCTGCACGGCCACCACGCCAGTCCTTCAAAGATGGACCGTCAACAGTCTTTTGAGTAGCGGTGGTAGAGTGAACAGTAGTCATCAAACCATCGGTGATACCCCATTTGTCGTTCAACACCTTAGCGATAGGAGCCAAGCAGTTGGTGGTGCAAGAAGCGTTAGATACGAATTGTGTACCCTTAACGTAGGTCTTCTCGTTTACACCGCAAACGAACATTGGAGTGTCGTCCTTAGAAGGAGCAGACATAACAACATATTTAGCACCAGCCTCCAAGTGAGCTTGGGCTTTGTCTTTAGAGAGGAACAAACCAGTAGACTCAACTACGTACTCTGCACCTACCTCATCCCATTTCAAATCAGCTGGGTTGCGCTCTGCAGTTACGCGGATAACTTTACCGTTAACGATGAGTTTGCTGTTCTCAACATCAGCCTCGATAGTTCCTTCGAACTGACCGTGCATGGTGTCGTACTTGAGCATATATGCCAAATAATCTACTGGGCAGAGGTCGTTGATACCTACGATCTCGATGTCATTGCGTTTCATAGCAGCACGGAAAACGAAGCGTCCGATACGGCCAAAACCATTAATACCTACTTTTGTCATGATAGTTTAGTTAATTGTTAATAATTAATATTTTGTTTATTGAATTTTCTGAATATTAGGAATTAAGCCCCACTCCTTCAAAATCGGTGCAAAATTACACATTTTTTTACAAATACAAAAATTTTTTTTCTATTTGTAATATTTATTTTGCAATTTCGCGCTTTTTCGGATCTGCGATTACATCATACCTCCCATACCGCCTGCTGGCATGGCTGGAGCTGGTGTTTCCTCCTTGATATCAGTAATCACACACTCAGTAGTCAGGAACATACCTGCAATACTAGCAGCATTCTCCAATGCTACGCGAGTTACCTTGGCAGGATCAACCACACCTGCGGCTTTCAAGTTCTCATACACATCTTTGCGCGCATTGTAGCCGAAGTCAGCCTCACCACAGCGGACTTTATCCACGACCACAGCACCTTCTTTGCCTGCATTAGCCACGATTTGGCGCAGAGGCTCTTCAATTGCGCGACGAATAATCTCAATACCTGTTTGTTCATCTTCGTTATCGCCTTTCAGCCCTTCCAAAGCAGCTTGAGCACGGATATATGCGACACCGCCGCCGGCTACAATTCCCTCTTCAATTGCCGCACGTGTCGCGCTAAGTGCATCATCAACACGATCTTTCTTCTCTTTCATCTCCACCTCAGAAGCAGCACCTACATTCAGTTGAGCGACACCGCCTGCCAACTTTGCCAGACGCTCTTGCAGTTTCTCCTTGTCGTAGGTGGATTTGGTAGCAGCAATTTGTGCCTTGATTTGTCCCACGCGAGCTGAAATGGCCTCTTTTTGACCTGCACCATTCACAATGGTGGTATTATCTTTATTCACAGTCACGCTTTCTGCGGTACCCAACATATCGATAGTAGCGCTCTCTAGTTTGATACCTTTTTCCTCACTGATAACGGTACCACTTGTTAGGATTGCAATATCCTCCAGCATCTCTTTGCGACGATCGCCAAAGCCAGGAGCCTTCACTGCGCATATCTTCAGCTGTGCACGCAAACGATTGACTACCAATGTTGTAAGTGCTTCACTATCCACGTCTTCTGCAATCACTAGCAATGGGCGACCACTTTGTACTGCAGGTTCCAACACTGGCAGTAACTCTTTCAAATTGCTAATTTTCTTGTCGTACAGAAGGATATATGGACGATCCATTTCCACTTCCATAGTCTCTGTATTAGTCACGAAGTATGGACTGATATAGCCACGATCGAACTGCATACCTTGCACCACATCGATTGTGGTATCCATACCTTTAGCTTCGCCAATGGTAATGACGCCATCCTTGCTCACCATACGCATGGCATCAGCAATCAGTTTTCCGATTTCCGCATCGTTATTTGCAGATACGGTTGCCACTTGCTCAATCTTGTCGAAGTCGTCACCTACTTCTTCACTTTGCTCTTTGATATGTGCCACAACAGCGCTCACGGCTTTGTCCATACCGCGTTTTAGGTCCATCGGATTGGCACCTGCGGTTACATTTTTAAGTCCTACGCTCACAATAGATTGAGTCAAGACCGTTGCCGTTGTAGTACCATCACCTGCTTGGTCGCCTGTTTTACTAGCCACTTCTTTCACTAGCTGTGCACCCAGGTTTTCTGCGGCATCTTGCAGTTCAATCTCTTTGGCGACGCTCACACCATCTTTAGTGATATGTGGAGCACCAAATTTCTTATCAATAATCACATTACGACCTTTAGGACCCAAGGTTACTTTCACAGCGTTTGCCAATTGGTCAACGCCTCGTTTGAGGGCATCGCGCGCCTCTACATTATAACTGATATTCTTTGCCATTTTTTTTGGAATTTATAGGTTAGGAACAAGGAACAAAGATATATTTGATTCCTAGTTCTTGATTCTTATTTGAGAATTGCCAACACATCACTTTGGCGCATGATGAGGTATTTATCACCCTCGTATTCGAGTTCGGTACCCGCATATTTGCCATAAAGAACTACATCGCCTGCTGTTAGTAGCATTTTCTCATCTTTTGTACCTTCGCCTGTAGCGATCACTTCGCCGCGAAGGGGTTTCTCTTTGGCGCTATCTGGAATAATAATACCGCCGATTGTTTTTTCTTCTGCAGCCACGGGCTTTATTAGAACGCGGTCTGCTAAGGGTTGAATTTTACTCATAGTTATATTGTAGTTAAAAAGTTTTTATCTGCTTAAAAGTTTCTATGATTGATTCGCAAATTTTATGCCAAACATCTAGTGACAGATTTTTTCTGCCAAATTGTCAGTTAATACTCCACTTTGAAGAATGCAGCACCCGTCGCACGTGCCATATCACCATCAGTGTCTTCTCTATCGCCAATTACCATACACTCTGTAGGAGTTACGTTCATGCGTTCTGCCACCTTATACATCAGTTCTGGAGCGGGTTTCAGGCCACCCAATTCAGGAGCAGAAACTACCCAATCGAAGATTTCGGCAGACAATCCTATCGCCTCAAGTTTCTTCTTAGAGCCTTGATAGTCTGTCAGTAATACTATAGGTAAACCTTTCTGGCGGCAGTCGTTAATGAATGGCAACACCCATGGCTGGACGGGATAAAACTTACGCAGCAAACGGATAATCAGCGGCACATATTTCTCATTAAACCATCGCTGAGCGTACGCTGCAGAATAGCAATGTCCTTTTGCCAATTGGGTAAAGAAGGCATCATATAATTCTTTCTCGCTAGCTTTCCAAACACCTTTAAGTGCTTTACGAGCTCGACGTTCAGCCAGCATCATAAACGCCTCATGTGGGCGATAGAAAGGCATACGAGTAATCAACATATGTTTGTTGTATAAAGTGCCATCCAAGTCGAATACAACCACTTTGGTATTGGATGGTATATCATTGATTGTAGGGAACATACTCACAAAATACTTACCTTAACTTAATATTAATTGTTAGTTGTTAATTGTCAACTGTCGCTATCTTCCGTCAATACTGGCCGCATATCTTCGGGCAGTCGTTTATTAGGAGTGACACCATATTGCAGCAGTGCCTCCAGTTTGCTGGATAGATTACCTCGTCCTTCACGCAGCTGTCCCACCCCTTTCTCGTAGGTATTGCGGGCGATGTCCATTTGGTGCCCAAGCGTGAGATAGCTCTCCGCAAAACTGGTATACTTCTCATATATGCCAGCTGCTGCCTTACGGATTGCCTCGTAATTTTTCTCTTGGCGAGTATTTTGCCACGTCAAGAATATCAACCGTAGCACCACCATCAGATTAGTGGGATTAATGATTAATACGCCTTTCTGGTAAGCTTTCGAGCCTAAGCTGGCATCGTGATTCATCGCCAAGATGTAACTACCCTCGTTTGGAACGAACATCAGCACAATAGGCACAGCATTATCCACCAGTTTAGCATAGTTTTTCTTAGATAATTCTTCTACATGCTTCCATATGGAGTCATAGTTTGCTTTGATTGCTACTTTACGTTGATCATCATTTTCGGCACCAACATAATCAGAATAGGCTGTCAGCGACACCTTACTATCAATGATGATACGGGTACCATCGGAACCATTCACAACCACGTCTGGGCGAAGATTTCTACCTTCCTCATCCTTTACATTACCTTGCACCATATACTCCACGCCTTCGCGTAAACCGCTGTCTTGTAATATATTAGTCAAGACCTGCTCTCCCCAGTCACCTTGCACCTTACCTCGGTTCTTCAGGGCATTTGCTAGTGTCTGGGTGGTTTTATCTCTTTCGTGATCATGTTCAATGATACTGCGAATGCTTTGGGCCAACGACGCCGTATTTTTGTCGCTACTCTCTTTACTTTTTGCCACTAGATCACGCAGTAAATCCAACTCCCGTTTGAGTGGATCCACCACTTGTTGCATATTATCTGCATTTGTTTTTTTCAGTTGCTCTGTACGCACCAGCATCTCCTTTTCGAATTGCGCACGCATGCTCTCGCGCGCATGAGCAAGTTCGGATTGAAACATTTTCTGTTGCGCTTCAGCATCTTTGTTTGCTTGTTCTTTCTGATGTTGCATATTTTGCTGTAAGGCAACCAGTTGAGCAGCGGTACTAGTCTCTTTACGAACTGCGGCTTCGCATTTATCACGCAACACCTCATATTGTTCACGCTCTTTTTCCAGTTGAACACGCCATGCGGCTAACTGTTCACGTTCGCGGTCTGCAAACTGAGCACGCAAGGTGTCAATATCGTTCTGCAACTGGATTTTTTGTTGTTTTTCACTACGTATCACATACGTAGATGCCAGAGCCACTAGACACCCACCAACAACCAGACCAACAATGATGTATAATAGTATTTCCATAGTATTCCAAATTACGCCTGCAAAGATACTACTTTTTTCGCACATAACCAAATTTTAGACATTTTTTCTGCATTTCACATCCTATGGATTCTTCCTTTACTTGCATTCTTTTACAACCATTCACGTATAGACACTACTCGAAAGCACTCTATCAACTCTATACCTTAACGGGGTGTTTCCTTTATTTTAGTTAGTGATTAGTTAGTGATTAATTAGTGATTAGTTAGTGATTAGTTAGTGATTTAGCATACTTTTCCTAGATTATTTGCATATGTCAAAATATTTTTGTACCTTTGCGCGTTTAATCATAATTCAACATTCATAATTCAAATAAACATGGCTATGACTAAAACTGAAATATCCACTTTAGGCGAGTTTGGACTGATAAAACACCTCACAAAAGACGTAAAGAACGCGCAAGCCTCTACACAAAAAGGCATAGGGGACGATGCGGCTGTGCTCAATTTCAAGGATAAACGTACCCTTGTCACTACCGACCTCTTGCTCGAAGGCATACACTTCAACCTCGAATATGTACCTCTCAAGCACCTTGGTTACAAGGCGGCTGTTGTCAATTTCTCCGACATCTACGCCATGAACGCTACGCCCACACAAATCACTGTATCTTTGGGTATTAGCAAGCGTTTCTCCGTTGAAGACCTCGAAGAATTGTATAGCGGTATTCGCCTCGCTTGCGAACGCTACAACGTCGATCTAGTGGGTGGTGATACCTGCGCCTCCATGACAGGGCTCACCATCTCCATCACCTGTTTGGGCGAAGCATACGATTCAGACATCGTCTATCGCAACGGTGCCAAAGTCAACGACCTCGTTTGCGTTACGGGTAATCTCGGCACTGCATACATGGGGCTACAACTCCTTGAGCGCGAGCGCATTGTCATGCAAGCCAACGAGAACGCCACCCCCGCCTTTGAAGGTCGCGAGTACCTGCTCGAACGCCAACTCAAACCCGAAGCACGTCGCGATATAATTGAAAAACTCCATGAAGCAGGCATCAAACCAACTGCCATGATGGACATCTCCGACGGACTGAGCAGCGAACTCATGCACATCTGCACGCAGTCCAATGTTGGCTGCGCTGTCTATGAAGACAAACTGCCAATCGACTATCAAGCAGCAGCCCTCGCAGAAGAGATGAACCTCAATATCGTGACTTGTGCCCTCAATGGAGGCGAAGACTACGAACTGCTATTCACCTGTAGTTTAGATGATTACGAGAAACTTATCCCGTTGGAGGACGTTTATCTCATTGGTCATATCACCAAACCTGAACACGGCATTAACCTCATTGGTCGCAACGGAGAAGAGATCTCCCTCAAAGCCCAAGGCTGGAATGCCTTTGACGCCCAAAAGGCGAAATAATCCAACCCGCCGAAGGCGCATAACCTCGCGAAGCGACACAACCCGCTAAGGCGCACAACCTCGCGAAGCGACATAACCCGCTAAGGCGCACAACCTCACGAAGTGACACAACATGAACATAGTTATATTAGGCACAGCATATCCCTTCCGTGGCGGATTAGCCACTTTCAACGAACGCCTTGCACGCCAACTGCAAGCGGAAGGACACACGGTGAAAGTCATCACTTTCACCCTGCAATATCCGTCTTTCCTCTTCCCTGGCAAAACGCAATACTCCACCGAGAAAGCGCCTACTGACCTACGAATCAGCCAGCAAGTCCATTCCTGCAACCCATTCAATTGGATAAAAGTCGGTCATCGCATACGCAACATGCAACCCGATATGCTCATTACCTGCTATTGGATGGCGTTCTTCGCTCCCTGCTATGGCATGATTCAGCGCATTGTCCAACGCAATGGCAAAACACGTTGTATCGCATTGGTACACAATATGATACCGCACGAACCGAGCATTCTTGACAAACTCTTTGCCCCATTCTTCGTGCGCTATACCGATGGCTTTGTCGCACTCTCCGAGAGTGTCGTGCAAGACATCAACCGCTTTGACCACGGCACCAAGCCAAAGACCTCCTACCCTCACCCTATCTACGACCACTATGGCGAACAGATGAGCAAGGAGGAGGCATGCCA